>MNVC01000024.1 GCA_001871435.1 Candidatus Magasanikbacteria bacterium CG1_02_32_51 | reverse complement strand
GTGGAGTTGTTTGGTAGCTTCGCTGCCATCTAATTTTTTAGCTAACAAATCCTTAATTATCTCATAACGTTTAGCTTCTTTTTTAGTCATAGTTATTAGTTGATTTTGTTTCATATTATTGTCTAAATTAATTATTTTAATCTAGAACAATTATGACACAAAATTAGTTAACTATGACATTTCTATTTTGCTCACCCTATGACATTATCATATGGGCGGGACAGCTCGCGTACAGGATTGTGTACAGGATGTTTTCTCTCGTGCAACGTCCGTAGGGACAGGTCTAGACCTGTCCCTACCGTTGCAATATAACCATATTTAATTATAAATTAAGTTTTATTTTTCTCCAGACCTCCCCTAATCGCTAAATAGGAAGAAAAGTTGATCATTGTCTTAAAACAATCCTCCCCCACCAACAAACAAATCATAAACAAAAGAAATAACAGGTGTTAAAATATCTGCAAACATAAAAATAAATATAATCAAAATGAAAAAACCATACTGTTCCAAAACTTGTTTCACTTTCCACATGGAATCTGGCAAAATAGCATAAAGTAATTTTGATCCATCAAGTGGTGGAATTGGCATAAGATTGAAGACTGCCAACAAAACATTGGCATAAACTACGATAGAAAACAATCCAACCATGTTAGTCAAAAATTGACTGCTAGTTGGTATAAACCTGACAAGTAACCCAAAGACAAAAGCCAAAGATAAATTCGACAATGGTCCTGCTAGCGCCACAAGAACTGGTCCCCATTTTTGATTTTTCAAATTGTAGGGGTTGTAAGGCACTGGTTTGGCAGAAGCAAAAAGAAAGGGATGCCCAGTAGAAACAGTAGCTAAAAACAAAATAAGTGGCATAAGAAAGGTACCAAACAAATCCACATGAACCATTGGATTGAGGGTAAGTCTACCAGCATAACGAGCTGTAGGATCGCCAAGCATATCAGCTGTCCAACCATGAGAATATTCATGGATAATTGCTGAAATAACAATTACGATGAGAAAAAAAATCATTGAAACAAATTCCATAAAAAAAATATTTATAAAATAAAATAAAGTGAAATAAAGAAAATAGTTAGTCTACAGTCGACAGACAACA
This sequence comes from Candidatus Magasanikbacteria bacterium CG1_02_32_51, assembly GCA_001871435.1. GTDB lineage: Bacteria > Patescibacteriota > Patescibacteriia > Magasanikbacterales > UBA922 > UBA1557. Next base: position 28,374 of record MNVC01000024.1, on the reverse strand, counting down.
GACAACAAATTTTCATAGTCGAGTAAGGTCGTCCGTAGGCTGTAAGCTGTAGACAAATACTTGACAAATACATGAATATATTGTACTATATGAATCATCTAATAACAAGTAATATTAAATTTCTAAAAATTTTATATGCCAAAATGTGAGATCTGCCTAAAGGGCTCAAAAAAAGCTGCTAATAGAAGTCATTCTAAAGTAAAAACTCTTCGTTGTCAAAAACCAAATCTTCAAAAACTTGATAATCACATGGTTTGTACAAAATGTCGAAGAACTATTACCAAAAAATTTGCTGAAATGACTGCTTAAATTAATTTCAAAAAAATACCGTTCTAAATAGAACGGTATTTTTATTTATAAAGTTTTTTACAAAACATGTATCATGTAACATTTCGGCATCATCTGAAGTGCGAAGCATTTGAGTGTAGCGCAGTAGAATCCAATAAGCCGTGTAAACGATGTTGATTTTTAATCTGTTAAATTTATCACTACTTCTTTCAATGATTCGTATCGTATTTTAGTATTATCACTCGACAACATGAACTCACGTGTACTAACAAAATCTTTTTTCTTTTCAACACCGTCAGGAATAATAGTACCTTCTGGAAATTGAGAGCGTGTTAAATCCACAACTTTACCATCAATTAAGTTGAAATAGTGAGAAATTTTTTGGCCATTTGGTAACAACGCATCAGCCCAGACAATTTCACCTCCGAAATAATCATTCACAACTAACGCCGTTATAGCACATTGACCAAGAGATGAATTTGATTCACTCCATTCATCAGGACAATATGAAGTCTCCTTAGACCACGATTTTTTTAATACTTTTTCTAATTCGATCAAATTCATATTTGTAGATTAAAAAACAATTTCGTCTAACATGCGTTTTATGCAAACTAAGTCTTAATCTTATATCCAGTCTTAAATATTCTCCACAAAATTACAAGACAAATAAACAGAAAACCACAAATAATACTCATACTAATCACCGGACTAACAGTCGACGTACCAAAAAAACTCCAACGCAAACCATTTATCATATAGACAATTGGATTAGCATAAGAAACTTTGTGCCAAAAATCTGGTAACATATCTACGGAATAAAATACTCCACCCAAAAATGATAAAGGTGTTATCACAAATGTTGGAAAAATATTTAGTTTTTCAAAAGTATCTGACAAAAGTCCAATAATAAATCCAAACATAGCGAAAGTAAAAGCTGTAAGAAATACAAAAAGTAACGCAACAAAGGGGTGCAATATAGGAACTGGAGTAAAAAACAAAGAAACTATATAAATAATTACAGCCACAACCATGGCTCTAGTCGCTGCCGACAATGTATAACCAAGTGTAATTTCCAAATAAGAAAGTGGGGCGGAAAGAAGTTCATAAATAGTACCTGTAAACTTAGGAAAATATATTCCGCTTGAAGCAGCAGCCAAACTACTAGAGAGCAATGACATCATAATTAGTCCTGGTACAATAAATTGTGAATAGCTTACATCACCACTAACTGTTATCCTTGATCCAATCGCACTTCCAAATACTATGAAATACAACACTGTAGTAATCACTGGTGAAAAAATAGTTTGTAAGGGAACACGAAAAGTACGCGCCATTTCTTTTTTGTAAATTGTAAAAAATCCAATCCAATTCATATTTTAATCTTGAGTATAACATAGGGGATCTGTAAACCCTACGAACATTTTAATTAAATAAAGACATTTAGTTTGAGAAACCTGCCTGCAGGTAGGCAAGGATCCTGATCCCGATAAAATCGGGACAGGATGACAAATACTATTTATTAATCAAATCAATAAAGATATCTTCAAGCGAACTTTGTTTAGTGACCACATCCCCAATTGAAATGTTATTATTTTTCAAAGTCTGCATCAAATCTGCGACATCAAGATCAGCTGTTCCATTACCATATTCTATTGTCAAAGTTTGTTTATCTTGTGATAAAGAAATATTTGACAACTGCAATTCTTTCGGCAAATCATACAAAGGTTTTTGTAAATTTATTTGCATTTGTTTTTTGCTCATTCTTTGCATCAAAATCTTTTTGTCCTCCACTATCTTTAGTTCACCCTTATCTATTATACCTATTCTGTCAGCCATTTCTTCAGCTTCTTCTAAATAATGAGTAGTAAGAATAATTGTAGAACCACTTTGTTTGATCTTTGAAATAAATTTCCACATATCACGACGAAGCTCAACATCTACACCAGCCGTGGGCTCATCCAAAAACAATACTGCTGGTTCATTCATAAGTGCTTTAGCAATAAGAACACGTCTCTTCATACCACCTGAAAGTTGAATTACTTTACTATCTTTTTTATCCCATAAAGACAAATCTTTGAGAATCTGCTCAGTCAATTCTACATTTTTTGATTTACCAAAAAACCCTCTTGTATATTCCAAAGTCTGTTCTACAGTAATAAAAGGATCTAAATGAATTTCTTGAGGTACAAGAGAAACCAAAGCTCGAGCTTGTCTATATTGATTAATAATATCAAAACCACCAATAGTCACTACCCCACCACTAGGATTTACTAATCCACAAATAATATTTATTAAGGTTGTTTTTCCAGCTCCATTTGGTCCAAGAAGGGCAAATAATTCACCTGTTTTTATTTCTAAATTTATATTTTTAAGAGCTTTGGTACTTCTTTTATACTCTTTGGTTAAATTTTTTATTTCTATAATACTCATAATTATTTTTTATCTTTGTTTGGATTATTCTTTTTATCTTTCATCATTTGTCTGATATGCTTCGATCGTAGTCTATCTCTAATTTCATCACGGACAGTATCATCTTCATCAGCACTTACTCTGGAATTATTTTCACTTACTGAAGTACTAGCAGAATTATAAGATTGTCCTATTCTTGAAATAGATGATGTTGGCCCAAAATCATTTGTTCCTTTCATGGCTTTTTCCATAGAAGTCTTGGCGCCAAAAATATCTTTCTTCTGTTTCAATATAGATGTAGAAAAATCCTGAGCATGAGTAGAAATTTTAGGTTTCAACAAACTAGAACTAGACAAATTGATAGATAAATTTTGTGACATAAAAAATTAATTTTTTAAAAGTAAAATAGTAGCATCATCATCTTGATAAAAATTTTCAACCAAACCATCTGCCACCTTTTGCAAACTATCTTTGGTATTCATTGATAATTTATCTATATTTTCTATAGCTCCGTCGCTAGCCAACAAAATTATATTCCCTTTTTCTAATTTTCTAACATAAAAATCAACAGCAGAACCTTCTTTTCGACCGACAAAACTTGTGGGATTATTTCTAATAATACCAGGATTTCTTTGTCTTGCTTGCAATCCTTCTTTATCAAAATTAAAATTTGTATCAACTAATTCATCAATACTACTTGGTAATTTTTTGCCACCATTATCCCTAAAACCTTCTCTAATTTTGTCATGAGCAATAGTAATTTGTTCTATATCATGATCAGTCTGCAAAAAGACAGGGCTATCACCAACACTCGCCACCAAACAATAACCTTTATGAATTTTTACCATGCTAAAAGTAGTCAAAAAATTACTAGATTTTTCTTTATTTATTTCAAAAAAACATGTTTGTACATCTTTGACTACTTTCAATATCAAATTATGAATTTCTTCAAGAGAAAGCTTGTTTATTTCTTCACTAGAATATTGTTGCCATTTTTTTCTAATAATTTACTAACACCAAAAGAAGAAGCTGAATCACCAGAAGACAATCCCACACCATCAAAAACAGCATAAATTCCCAAATCTGAAATCATTAGATAATTGTCACCAACTAGACCATCTTCCCTTTCCAAATTAGCTTTTCTTCTCATTTCTATCAAAAAATTACCATATGAGCTAGAAATACTTTCCAATTCTCCTGCTATTAAGCTCTCTTCGCCACTATAAATAATATGTTTGGTGTTTTCTGTTCTTTTGTCTGCCTTCCACAAAGCATTTTCTCTACCACTATTTTTTTCTAATGCCATAGAATAAATACAATAATTATATACGCCATTATACTATGTATAATGATATTTGACAACAAAAAAACTCTTGAGTTTTAAGAGTTCTTTTATTGACCCTAGTCGGAAGTACTATAATACTACCCCTAAATATAATAGGTGGGTGGCCGCAAGTTTAGTCCACGGACTAAACCAATGTAGGCTTCCCATTGTAGTACCTTTGTAGAATAGTATTGTACTACCGAATTTTAGGATCAATTTAATTATATAATTGAAAAAGAAATATGTCAATTGTATGTATTAGTCTATTTCATGTCTATAAAAATTGATCCTTTTTTATTTTTATTATCTTTAGATCTTTCTATTTTATTATCATTTTCTTCATCTTCATTAGGATCTATTATAATTACTCGACGATCATTATCACGATCATTATCTTCTAATTCATCATTAGAAGGTTGTCCTTCATCTGGAGGTAAAGGACTTGGAGCATAGAGTGGTTCTCCCTCATAAGGACGTGACGGTTCAAAAGGATGTGGTCTCATATAAATTTATATTTATTCATATGAATCTAATCTAACAGTTTTGGCGCTTCGCGCCAATAGTGTTGCGTTAGATTCTGGAGCCAAAGTTATAACAAAAAACTAATTTATTAACAAAAATATTCAAATAATCAAAAAAAATATTTCAGAGTATACTAATCCGCCTTGCTAAGCATGCCTGGGGCTGTGGGCGGAGACCACATTACTAACTACTTTTATAAAAATAATTACTAATGTGGTCGGCAGCGCAAAAAGAGAACTGACGACCAAAGAAATCTAATCACGAAAGTCATGAGCATGACGACATCTATACTGCACGTAACGACGCAGTTCTTCTTCTGTTGGTTCAACACCAACATCACGATTCCTCAAGAAGAAGAAGACTTTCCTCACTTCGTGTGGCATAGATGTGATATGCTGTTTTTCGAAATACTCTTGAATCTCTTCGGTGTCAATTGTGACGGGCACCAGTCCCCTCCTGGACCTAGTATACTGACTCCACCGTGAAGTCAGTCTACAAAAAAATAATATTTTATTTTTTTGTATGCTGACTCCATGGTATTTGCGCTGCCTTTTTTTATTTACTAAACTATTTTATAGTCCAGTTGCTTAAATAAAATAAATTTTGATTAAGCAACTATACTCTATACATCTATCAAATAAAAACCGCGTATCTCTACGGGGTCAATTTTATCAAGAAAAAATATTTATAATTATTTTTTCTTGATCAATAAACCCCAACTTCTAACACCACAATAAAACTAAAAAGATTTAAAATCTTCTTAATAATATTCAGTGCATAATAGATTGTACTTGAAAATAATTGTTTCATAATATTTTTTTATTCACTTTATTTACAATACCAAAAGATACAAATAAGGTCAAGGAAATATTGTGGATAAGTCAGATTACAACACCTATAAACTAATAAAGATGATCATAGATCTATTACTTTTTACTGGGACAATAAAAAAATCTTAGAAGAACGACCAATAGACATTTCCACATAAATATGTTAAACTAATAAACCTAACTTATTAAATTAATATTTCTAAATAAATATGCCAAATACAGATAAAACAAAGCTACACTCTGTAATAGTCAACGGGGTTGTCTTTAATGGGTGTAGAGTTCTTATTTCTCAACGTAGTTTTGAAGTTTGAAGAAGGACATGAACCAGGTAAATGGACCATACCAGGGGGCAAAATTGATAAAACTACAGGTGACGTCTTTAATATTATTGAGAATTCCTTAGCACGAGAAATAATGGAGGAAACTGGAGTTGAAATTAAAAAAGAGGTTCAACTTATTACAAACAACACTTTTATCAGATCTGATGGACAACACGTTATCGCTATGATTTTTAAATGTTATTATAAATCAGGAGAGACAAAACCACTCGAAGATACCATTGGTTGTAAGTGGGCCACAAAAGAAGAAGTCTTAAAAATGGAATTTCCACCAAACGTGAAAAATTATATTTTGAAAGGATTTGAAATATAGCCATAGACTGTTATCAAAAAAAATCGCCTTTTCTATAAGACGATTTTTTTAAACATCAAACACTATAACACCTTTGAACATTTCTACAGTTTAAAACAATTTATTCACCATTACGCTTGTAACTGTGTATCACATTTTCCCTATCTCCAAACCAATACTTTACCTCATGATCAGCTTCTTCAGGGGTTTCAGAAGCATGTACAATATTCATAACGGCTCTTTTTTCAGCATTAGCAATCGCAGGAGAATCATTTGAAAAATCACCTCTGATAGTACCCATATCTGCCAAATAAGGCATAGTAGCACCTGCTATTTTTCTAACCATATCAACAACATGTACTCCTTCTACCACCATACGAACAAGTGGAGCTGATATCATATAATCAACCAACCAACCACGTACCAAAGTTCCTATTTCTAATTCATCTTTGGTACCAATTGCTTCAATTGGTTCTATACCATATTTTTCATAAGTACTAAGTGTTTTTTGACCTAATCTACGAATCCAAGTCTCATCCTTTGGATAATGATTATCTATCTGTTCATGAGTTGGTTGAAACATTTCTAACGCAACAATTTTTAGATCTCTTTGTTCAAACCTAGAAATTATTTCACCAATCAAACCTTTCTTAACACCATCTGGTTTGATCATAACATAAGTTTTCTCTTCTTTAAAATTCATCATAATATATAAGCTTAAAAAAATAAGTTATTTAACAAAAATATACAACAATAGACACAATAAGTCAAGTATCTGTTCATTATTTACATGCTAATATCCCCAAATTATAATTTATCAAGACTTTTTAGAAAGCTACGAACTGCTGGCTTATCTTCATCAAGCGCTTCGTATGTCACATCGTCCTCATTATCAGATGGATCAAAAAATGCACTACCGCCACTAATACTACTTATATCCAATAATTCTCTATCTATTTCATCAATAAAAATACTAGGACCCTGCAAAAGACTTTGGGAATTACTAACAAGCGGATAGGTAATATACAAATATTTCTTAGCACGAGTCACTGCCACATAAAAAAGACGTCTTTCTTCTTCCAACTCTTTATCACTACCAGTCGATCTATCATTAGGAAATTGCCCAGCAGAAACATTGATAATAAATACTGCCTCCCATTCTAGACCTTTGGCTTGATGGACTGTTGATAATACAATTTTTTCATCATCATCTATTTCTGTTTGTGTCTGGACATTGTTGTAATTTTCTTGCAAAGTCACTTCAGCCAAAAATCTATCCAAAGCAGTTCCATCTTCCAAAACTAAATATTGTTCAGAAAAAAGTGCCAACTGTTCCAAATCTTGCAGACGATCACGATAGTCAGAGTATTCACTTTCCAAATATTCAAGATATTTTGATTTCAAAATTCCTCGTATAAGACTGCTAGGATGATTGTTCTCAACCTTTTGTATCATAGTGAAAATTTGCAAAAACTCTGACCAACCAACCCGACCACGAGCTGACAAAATATCTGACAACTGAGGTAGAATATCATTTAGACTTTCTGTGCTTTGCGAAATTAATCTATAAATTTTTTCAACGCTCACAGGACCAATACCAACTTGCATATTGAGTACTCTACCCCAAGCAATAGCATCATTTTTGTTATTTAATATTTTCAAATAAGCCAAGACATCCTTGATATGTGCACGCTCAAAAAATCTTGTTCCCCCACGATAATCATAAGGAATATCCCTCTTGGCAAGTTCCATTTCCAAAGCTTGCGAATGAAAAGCTGCGCGAAACAACACTGCTATTTTTTTTAATTCCACACCCTCTTCACGCAATTCCAAAATACGTCCAGCAATAAACTCAGCCTCTTCACTACTCTCACTAAAAGCGTGAACCTCTGGTTTAGCAAATTGATTCACCACACTACGCAATTCTTTTTGATATTGGTTCTTATTATTAGCAATCACCACATTTGCCACACTAAGAATTTCTGGAGTAGAACGATAATTGGTTTCTAATTTGAAAATTTTTACATCTGGATATCCCTTTTCTCCGCCCGAGGCGGATCCGCCTCGGGCGGAAAAATCTAAAATATTTTGGATATCAGCAGCCCGAAAAGAATAAATACTTTGAGCATCATCACCTACCACCAAAATGTTTTTGTGATGACTAGCAAACAAATCTATGATAGATACTTGGATTCTGTTGGTATCTTGATATTCATCCACCAAAACATATTGAAATTGTTCGGCATATTTTTTCAAAATATGATCATTTTTTCTCAAAAGCAAATACAAATTTACCAACAAATCATCAAAGTCCATAACATTGGAAAAAAGTTTTCTCTCACTATAATCTTGAGCAATACGCCCCAAAACATCTTCCAAATCTAACCAATTTGGATATTTTTGTTCTAAGACATCTTTGATAGTACATTTGGCATTACGGGTATAACTAATGAGTGATTGTATAACGTTTGGTGATGGAAACCGACGCTCTTTTCTATCAACTCCTTCTTGTTTGATACACAGCTTGAGTAAATCACGAGAATCTTCTGAATCCAAAATAGTAAAATTATTTTTATAACCAAGTAACGGTGCATAACGACGCAACATCTTGTAAGCAATCCGATGGAACGTTCCTGACCAAGGCATTTGTATTTTACCACCTGTCAATTCACTTACTCTATCTGTCATTTGTTTGGCAGCTTTGTTGGTAAAAGTAAGAAGTAAAATATTTTCAGGTTGAATATTGTGTTCAAGCAAATAAGCCACACGATAAGTAATAGTCCTAGTCTTGCCACTACCAGCTCCAGCCAAAACCAAACAAGGTCCATCGCCATTGTAGATTACCTCTAGTTGTTCTTTGTTTAATTCTTCAGAAAAGTTTAGCATGCTGTTTATAAAAACTATCTAAAAAAAGCTAAGGGGTCGTACATGGACGACCCTTGTTGTGGTTGTACCCAAAAGTTTTCTACAGAGACAACGTGTAAACATGATTGTTTCCGCTATCTTTAGCAGTCAACTCGACTCTCGTGAAATAGCCTGATGGTGACCAGCTTTCAATAATTTCGACCACCACCCAAAACCACTCCTTGTTAGCAAACAGCTTTTGCCAGGCAACTTTTTTGGTGTCCCTGAGATCTTCAAAGCTGTATTGTTGTTCGAAAGTTTGCAAATCCACCAGATAAGTGAAATTCCAGAGATGTGCCTCCATGATGACCTTTTTGAAGTACCCGACAGGTGAAAGTCGGACAATGAACTCCGCAACTTCAATAGGTGTCATGTTTCCAAAAATGGTATGCCACGCCTCGTGAAAATCCCGTCGCACCACCTTGGTGTTCCTATACATCATAGAATTCTTCAGACAGAGAAAAATTCTAGAAGACGGAATCAAGTGATGTCTAGTGTTCTGCAGAGGATTACCTGTTCTACTTTTGGACAAACCCCTACCCCCTTTGTGACAAAAAAATGAACAAAATTCGACAAAGTAACAAATAAAATTACACATTACTTTGTAAAATTTTACTATCTTTATAGTAACACAAAAAACAAAGAAAACAAACCTTCGCTCAAACTATTGATTTTTCTTTCAAAATAGGCTAATATAAGCAACATATATGAAATTTTTTGAAATCACTCACCAAGACAAAAATTCCCGAGCTAGAACTGGCATTATTCAAACTGACCACGGAATCATTGAGACTCCTGATTTTATGCCCGTAGGCACTCAAGCTACTGTCAAAACTTTGAACAAAGAAGATCTAAACAATATTGGTGCTCAAATTATTTTGAGTAACACTTACCATCTTCACCTTCGCCCTACCGAAAACCTAATTGCCAAATTTGGAGGACTGCACAAATTTATGAATTGGACCAAACCTATTCTTACTGATAGCGGAGGATTTCAAGTCTTTTCCCTTGGCTTACAAAAAGAAGCTAACGATGCCACTAGCAACGAAAAATTAGTTAGTATTGATGATGATGGGGTGACTTTCAAATCTCATCTTGATGGCTCAGTCCACCGCTTCACTCCCGAAGAGGCTATCAATATCCAACACAAAATTGGGGCGGACATTATCATGGCTTTTGATGAATGTACACCTGACGATGCTGATATTACTTACACCAAAAAAGCGATGAAACGCACGCATGAATGGGCAGAGCGTTGCATATCTGAACACAAAAAAAATACTGAGTACCATGGTTATCAACAATTTTTATTTGGAATTATTCAAGGCGCTAATCATGAAGAACTCCGTAAAGAATCAGCCAAGATTATCTCTTCTCTAGATTTCGATGGTATTGCGATTGGCGGAGAATCTATTGGCTACAACATGGAAGCTACCAAAAATATTTTGGACTGGATAAGTGATATTATTCCTGAAGACAAACCACATTACACTATGGGTGTTGGTTTCAATCCTAGTGATTTGTTTGAGGTGGTAGAACGTGGGATAGACATGTTTGATTGCGTGGCTCCGACTCGCGTGGCTCGCAACGGCAGGCTCTTTGTACACAAAGAAATAAATCCAAAAATGTATATCAATATCAAAAATACTGAATTCAAAACTGATAACAAACCTATTGATGATAAATGTGGATGTTTTACTTGTCAAAATCATACCCGCGCTTATCTTCACCATCTTTTCAAAGCTGAAGAAATATTAGGACTTCGCTTGGCTACTATACACAATCTTTATTTCTTTTTGGAGTTAATGCGTAAGATTAGAAAAGCAATCAAAGAAGATAAATTTTTGGAGTTAAAGAAAGAAATTTTAGGAAAATAAGTTACAAGATATAAACAACAACTTATTTACCTAAGAAGAAATAAATATCAAATTACAAAATCCAAATGACAAATCAAATCCAAAAAATTAATGCCAAAATTTATCATTTTATAATTTGTCATTGATTCCTCCCAAGGCGGACAAGTTAAAATTTGAGCTTTGACATTTGTAATTTTAATAAATATGTTACATATAAACATCATTGTCATCGGTAAACTAAAAGAAGCTTACTGGCAAGACGCTGAGAAAGAGTATCTGAAACGTCTCCAATCTTTTGCCAAAATAAATATTATTGAGCTCAAAGAAGAATCTTTTTCAGAAAAAGATAATTTTGAAATTGTAAAAGCAAAAGAAGCACAAAAAATTATCAAAGCTATACCAAAAAATAGTTATATTATTGTACTTGATAGGGAAGGTAAACAATTTAATTCCGAAGAACTTTCCAAAAAAATGACCATAGACACAATGGGACAATCTAACAATAGTCATCGGTGGCCCACTAGGACTTCATGATTCCATAAAAAACAAAAGAAAAGAAATTTGGTCATTTTCCAAACTTACTTTCACTCATCAAATGATGCATGTGATTTTACTAGAACAAATTTATAGAGGATTTATGATTGCCGAGAAGAGGAAATATCATTATTAATCAAAGACCACCAGCTATCATACAAGATTCCAAACAAATTGGTTTCTCATATGGAAGAATTTCGGGTGGTTTTTGTTTTTTAAAATTTACCTAAAATTCTCCACATGCCAAATTTTGCCATCCGGGGCTTCATAAAAGCCACAAGCCACAGTAGTATATTTTTCGTTTGACATATTGAGATAGTGTCCATGAGCGGAGTATGGCTCACCAGGTCCTTCATTCCACATCTCTACCATACAATAATTGAAAATACTATCAAAACTCGGATAACCCGGACAAAGATTTTGTGCCCATTCACCACAGTCACCAAAAGAAGAATGTGTTGAACCAGATTGATATTCTTTTTGCGAAGATTGGTCAGTGCAAGATTCTCCCATAGTCCACCTAAGTAAAGCTGGTTTACCTTCACCTGCTCTCCAAGCATTAATTTTGTCTACACATTGCTGTCGATATGAATCATAGTTTGTGGAAGGCTCTGGAGTTGGTACTGGAGTTGGAGTTGGAGTTGGAGTTGGAGTTGGAGTTGGCGTAGGTGTAGGTTTTTCAACAGATTTTTCCACTGGCACTTCTTCTATTGGTTTTTCTGGTTCCACTTTCTCTACTGGATTTTGTAATATTTTTTCACTTTTTACTTCTTCTATCTTCTGTTCTTCTTTTTCTGTCACAATTTCTTCTGCATTTTCTGTACTCTCAATTGTAGAAGTCGTGGTCGTCACAAACTCAGTCACACTTTCCAAAGACTCTTCTACATTATTTTCTTGTACTGGATTAAAATTTTCTTCTACTTTCTCTCCACCTCGAAAATCACAACCAGACAAAAACAATACACTCAATAAAAATGTACTCAAAATAAAAATTTCATATTTTTTAACTAGGTTACATCTGTAAATCTGAATTATCCGAATATCCGAATCAATCTAATATATAAACATTGCATCACCAAAACTATAAAATCTATATTCTTTTTCTATAGCTTCTTTATAACATTGCAACATAAACTCCCGTCCTTCGCTAGAGCTTCGGCCGGCAAGTCTATCTCCTACAAAAGCACTTACGAGTATAAGCAAAGTTGATTTTGGAAGATGAAAATTGGTAATCATCGCGTCAACTATCTTAAATTCAAATCCAGGTTTGATAAAAATATTGATGTCTCCGGTGTATGATCTGACTACGGTCGACAGTCGACAGTCGACAGTATTTTCTGTAGTCTGTTGAATGTAGTCTGTTGTCAATTTTGCAACTCCTTCAAGTGTACGAACAGTCGTCGTCCCGACAGCAATAACACGACGTCCTTCTTTTTTAGCTTTATTTATTTTATCTGCAGTATCTTCCGAAATTTCTACCCACTCACTATGCATCGTATGATCCTCTATTCTTTCACTCTTCACTGGCAAAAAAGTCCCCAATCCAACATGGAGAGTAACTTCCGCAAAATCTACACCTTTGAATTTTAATTTTTCTATCAATTCTGTTGTAAAATGAAAACCAGCAGTCGGGGCTGCGACCGAGCCTTCTTCTTTGGAATATATTGTCTGATAAAATTCTAACTGATCTGGTTCATCTTTGACATAAGGTGGTACTGGAATATGACCATATTGATTAGCTTTTTTCATTACCTCTTTGTCATCTTCTTCAAATTGAACTAATATAGTTCCATCTAGTTCTTTGATAACAACAGTACAAAAAAAGTTTGGTGCAAAACGTACATTCATACCAGGTTTGACTCTTTTACCAGGCTTAGCCAATATTTTCCAAACTCCAGAATTATTCATCGGACGAACAAGAAATATTTCCACTTCTTTTTGATTGAGTAAAAATTTGTCAGGTACCCCATCTTCATCAACATCATTATTACTAGCTTCCAATCTACCAAAAAGTCTGGCTTTGAAAACTTTGGAATTGTTCCAAACCAACAAATCTCCAGATTTAAAATAATCTACAATATCATAAAAATGTTTGTGATCAACTTTTTTATTTTTTTTATTAACTAAAAAAAGCTTGGAACTGTCACGCGGTTCAAGTGGTTTCTGGGCGATACATTCGTTTGGTAAATTATAATCAAAGTCTGAGGTGTTCATAAATTTACAATATAAATTCTACAATTTAGAAATAAAGGAATGACAAATTGAACGAAGTAAAATTTGTAGTTTACCTTTTACTTATATTTCTTCACTGCCTCAGCCACTACACTAGCAATATTTTTATCCAACACTGGCGGAATAATATTTTCTTTATTAGGATTTTTTACATAATCAGCTAGAGCTTTGGCTACAGCCAATTTCATTTCCATTGTAACTTTGCTAATTCTAGCGTCTAATAAACCACGAAAAATTCCAGGAAAAACCAAAACATTATTGACCTGATTTGGAAAGTCACTGCGACCAGTAGCCACAACAGCAGCCCCAGCTTCTTTAGCCTCATCTGGAAAAATTTCTGGCGTTGGATTGGCCATAGCAAAAATAATGGCATCAGTATTCATAGTTTTAATCATGTCTTTGGTAAGTACTCCTGGCTTGCTAACACCAACAAATACATCCGCACCAAAAAGAGCATCAGCTAAACTACCACACAAATTATTTTTGTTGGTTCTATTCAAAAGTTCTTGTTTGATAGGATTCAAATCTGTACGTTGACGACAAACTAGACCTTGAGAATCTATCAACAAAATATTTGTTACACCAGCTTTCAAAAGTAAATTGGTAATAGCTACTCCAGCTGCACCTACACCACTAATGACTATTTTTACTTCTTCTATTTTTTTGTTGACAACTTTTAGAGCATTAAAAAGTCCAGCTAAAACGACGATAGCTGTACCATGTTGGTCATCATGAAAAACTGGAATATCCAACTTTTCACTAAGTTGCTTTTCTATTTCAAAACAACGAGGAGCAGAGATATCTTCCAAATTTATTCCACCAAACATCGGCGTAAGTAATTCTACTGTATGTACAAATTCAACAACATCTTGAGTTTTGATAGCCAATGGAAAAGCATCTACATCAGCAAATTCTTTGAATAAAATACATTTTCCTTCCATCACTGGCAGACTAGCTTCTGGTCCAATATTTCCCAAACCAAGTACAGCACTACCATCAGTGATGACTGCAACCATATTTTGTTTGCGAGTGTATTCATATAATTTTTCTTTGTCTTTGAAAATTTCTAGACATGGTTCAGCTACACCAGGAGTGTAAGCCAAACTCAAATCTTCTCTACTCTCAATTTTGGCACGAGAAATTACTTCTATTTTTCCTTTAAGTTTTTTGTGATAATCTAAAGCGTTGGACATATTTAATTATTAATTTATAATTTTATTAGATTATTATTTTTAAATACAAAATAAGTTGAGATAAATAGAGATAAAATGGAGATAAAAAACTTATTCTGCCTACTTTATCCGCCTTGGGAGGATTCTGCTTAATTTGCTTATTTTGCTTCTATTGTATATAAATAGACATTCTAATTACACAAAACTATAAATATTTACTACGATTAGTATTATGTTCATCCAAAGTCTTAGCATATCTTACTACACCTTCATTATCTGTCAAAAAATACCAATAATCATTATGCTCAGGGTAAATAGCAGCCATGATAGAATCTAAACTTGGTGTAGAAATAGGTCCAATCGGCAAACCTGGATAGCGGTAAGTATTCCAAGGTGAAAGTGAATCCCTATCTTCAACTGTTGTAAAAATATTACCCTTTTTACCAATAGCATAATGAACTGTTGAGTCAGCTTGCAAAGCCCAATTTTGGTCATAACGTCTCCAGAACAAATCTGAAACTAATTTTCTATCTTTACTATCACGCACTTCTCTTTCTAAAATACTCGCCATAGTCAAAATTTCAAAAACACTATGTCCAGATTTATCAATGTCAGCATACATTTGATCAGTAAATTGATTATTTCTTTGGGTAATTAATTTTTTTACAATATTTTCTATACTAGAATTTTTAAAAATTCTATAAGTATCTGGCGCTAGAAAGCCATCATAACTTACGAAGTTTGGTTTGTCAATTGTTATCTTCCAATCACCCTCTATCACTGGAGCTATTTCTTGTGCAATCTTGTAATTATAAGCTGATTGTCCAACAACTAACAAAAAATCTGTGCTACTAACCACACCATTTTTTTCAAAATAATCAGCAATATCACGCAAATCCCAACCTGGCAAAATTGTAATAGTTGTTTCTGCTTGGGTGGGATTTGCCAGACTATTTACAACTCTAGCCAAAGTAATTGGAGAAGAAACTTCAAATTGTCCTTCACGAATTTCTTTGTCCAATTTTTTGAAAGATAAATATTTTTTGAAAAGCCAAGCATTACGAATAATATGTTCTTTTGCTAATTTATCAGCTACTTGCGAAACAGACTCCCCCCTGATAATTTCAAAAGTTACTTTGTCAGAATATTGAGCTTGTTCAGTGAAAATTTCAGAATACAAAAACCAAACTCCAATTGAAACACAGATTATTATAATTAGAAATATTAGTTTCTTCATAAATGATAAGAATAAACAATTTTCAAATTACAAATCCCAACCTGTCCGCCTTGCCGTGCACGCCTTGGGCTGTGGGTGGAACAAATTTTAATATACAAATTACAATTTTGTTTATTGTATTTTGTGTATTGTTTGGAATTTGTTTATTGTATTTTTTTAAAATATTTTATAAATAAGATTCCAGTCCCTCTTCTTCAATCTTTTTTAACAATTCTTTTATTCTTGGTACATTATCTTTGTGACAGACCAAAGTTGTATTGTTGGTATTCACTACCATCATACCTTTGAGTCCAATAGTGGCGACCAAACGACCGTTTTCTTCATTCAAAATAAGACAATCTTCTGAATCCAAATCTACAACATTACCTTTTTCAAAATTTTTATCTTGACCATCTACTAAAGCTTCTTTGAGGGCATACAAAGTACCTGGATCAGTCCAACCTAAATCCACTTTTAGAACAACAGCTTGATCTTTGTCTATCTTTTCAACTATAGCATTGTCAAAAGATATAGCTTCCAATTTTGGGTATTCTGTTTCCAAAGATTTTTTGCCATTTACCATATCTTCTAAAAGAAAAAACATTTCTGATTGGTGTTTTTTGTAAAGTTCCAAAACAAAATCAAGATCAAAAATAAAATAGCCAGGATTCCACATCCATTCTTGACTCTCAAACATTTCTTGACACTCCAGAATTTCTGGTCGGTATTTCCATTCATTAAATTCAAACAAATCACCTTCAATATTTTCTCCCAAATGTATCCATCCCAAATTTTCATTGGCAAAACGAGCTTGTTCACCTAAAAAAACAAATCTATTTGGATCTTCGGCTATCAATTTTTCAGCAATTTTCAAGGCTTCCACAAAATTTTCAGGTTTCTTCATAAAGTGATCAGCCCAAAGCATAGCAATTGTGCCTGTTATTCCTTGTTTTTTGAGACGCATCAAAGCAAGTCCGACTGCTGCTGTCAAATCACGTCTAGCCGGTTCACCAAGAATATGACTTTTATCAAGTAATGGCAGATGCATATGGACCAATTCAACATATTTGTCGTTGGTAGAGACAAAAACATTTTCTACACCAAAACTTGATACTCTTTCCAAAGCCATTTGGATAGTAGATTTGTCACCTTTCAAAATTTCAAATTGTTTTGGACTAGACTTACGACTAATTGGCCAAAGTCTAGTACCTGTCCCACCAGCAAAAATTAGGATTTTCATATACACTAGTTTATAAAGTTATAAAGTTTGTAAAGTTATAAAGTAATCAACATACTACGCAATACATAACAAATTGTTACGAGATAAGGTGTGTCAACAATGTATACAACGGTTGTGTAATATTTGTAAGTAACCAATTTGCACTAAAAAGTAAAATTAGAGCCAACAAAAATCCACCAACAATATCACGAGGATAATGCACTCCGACATAAACTCTAGAAAAAGCAATAATTGTAGCCAACAAAATTACAAAAATAGAAAAATTCAATCCTCCACCCATTATGACTACTATACCAGCCAAAAGAAAGGACATACTAGTATGATCTGAAGGAAAAGATTTCCAAACTTCTATAGGATAAAGCAACATTTTTGTTTTTGGAAATTCTACAATTGGACGAGGATGTTTCCAAAGCAAAGCTATTCCATAACTAATTGTAAAAGAAAAAACAAAAGTGGTCAATAACATTTTTATCATCATTTCAAACTTGTCTGGATTTATTTCACCCAATACAAATACTCCCCAACTTACCACAAAAAATGCCAAAATATAAATAAGCAGATTAGCTGACAAATACATCAATCTGTCAAACCAAACTCGTTTGCCTAACTGAGCATTTAATTTGAAGAATAGTTTTTGACTTAGTGACATATTTTATTAATTGAATATTTAATTTATTTTAAAAAATATTATTGTTCTATTGTCTCATTGTTCCATTGTAGTTTTCTTATCAAGAATTTTAACAATATGACAATGGGTCAATGAAACAATGGAACAATATTTAAACAATTAAACTTTCAAAAACCTCAAATAGCTTTCCACAAACTCATCCAAGTCCCCATTCAAAACACCAACATCATTCGTCGTCTCATAGAGTGTACGCAAATCCTTGACCATATGATAAGGATGCAAGACATAACTTCTGATTTGACTTCCCCACTCTGGACTTTTGTATTCACCACGCAATTTTAATCTTTCTTCTTCTTCTTTTTCTTCTTGCAATTTTTGCAATCTGGAAAGCAAGACTTTCATAGCCAATTTTTTGTTTTGTAATTGAGATTTTTCATTTTGACAACTAACTATAAGACCTGTGGGAATGTGTACAAGACGTACAGCACTATATGTAGTATTGACACTTTGTCCACCATTTCCACCAGCCATAAAAGTATCAATACGCAAATCTTTTTCATCTATTTTGACATCCTCAGACTCTTCTAATTCTGGAATTACTTCTACCAAAGCAAAAGAAGTATGACGCATTTTCTCAGCATCAAAAGGAGAAATACGTACCAGACGATGAGTACCATGCTCAGATTTCAAGTGTCCATAAGCAAATGTACCCTCCACACGAAAAATAACTGACTTGAGACCAGCTTCTTGACCTTTTGATTCGTCTAAAATGGTTGTTTTCCAACCTTTTTTGTCAACATAACGAAGATACATCCTCAAAAGCATTTCTGCCCAATCTTGAGCTTCTGTACCACCACTACCAGAATGGATAGCTACAATAGCATTTTCTCTATCATGTTTACCATCAAACAGAGTATTAAACTCCAATTTTAATACATTTTTTTCCAAAATAATATATTGTTTTTCTATATCTTCTCGCATGTTGACATCTTTGTCTGCTTCATCCATTTTGGCAATTTCCAACAAATCTTTTGCCTCTTTGTCATATTTATTCCAGATATCAATTTCAGACTGTAAATCACTCATTTCTTTACTTTTTTTGGTGGCATTCTCTTGATCTTTCCAAAAATCTGGAGCATTAACCAATTTGGATAATTCTATCACTTTTTGTTGTTTTCCTAAAATATCCAAAATAACTTGCATATCTGTAAGTTTGATCTGTAAATTTTCCAAAGATTTCACCAATTCATGCATTTCCATATTTTTTCTTAATTTCTATCTTATTATGCCTGAATTGGAGATAAAAAACAAGTTATACTATTTATAATAAAAAAAATTTTTAGTCTCGTCATCCTGAATTTAGTTCAGGATCTTTCTATATAAAAACGTCTTTGTTTAAAAAAGATTCTGATCCCAATAAAATCGGGACGGCATTACGGTACAAAAGATACCGAAACAAGTTCGGTATGACGATTATTGAACTGAAAAACATAATAATAATTAAATTTACAAAAAAACAACCTCTCTTTTTCAAGAAAGATTGTTAAATTTTTTCAGTGTAATCTATCAAAATCCCTGCCGGCAGGCAGGCAGGTGTGGAATCAATGTCTTACATCATACCACCCATACCACCACCCATAGCTGGTGTACCTGACTCACCTTTACTTGGTAAATCTGTTACTACAGCTTCTGTCGTCAAAAACATTCCAGCAACAGATACAGCATTCTCAAGAGCACTACGAGTAACTTTGGTAGGATCAATTACACCCGCAGCGACCATATCTTCATATTCTCCAGTAGCAGCATTGAAACCAAAATTTCCTTCATGTCTTTTTACCTCTTCTACTACAACAGCACCTTCAAAACCAGCATTGTTAGCAATCACCCGAAGTGGCTCTTCTAGAGCACGACGTAAAATATTGACAGCTACCATCTCTTCATCTGGTAAGTTCAAATTATCAAGGGCACGACTAGCACGAATTAGAGCCACTCCACCACCAGGGACCACACCTTCTTCAGTAGCCGCCTTAGTTGCACCAACAGCATCTTCAATACGATGTTTGACTTCTTTCATTTCAGTTTCAGTCGCTGCTCCCACACGAATCACAGCTACACCACCAGCCAACTTAGCCAAACGTTCTTGTAATTTTTCTTTATCAAATTCACCATCAGCAGTCTCAATCATTTTTCGTATTTGGGCTACTCTATTTTCTACATTACTAACTTCTCCTGCACCCCCTACTATTGTTGTAGTATCTTTGGTAGCTACAACTTTGCGAGCATGACCTAAATCCTCTAGAGTAGTATTGGCAAGTTTCATACCAAGTTCTTCTGTTATAACTTTGCCACCAGTTAAAATCGCAATATCTTCAAGCATATCTTTGCGTCTATCACCAAAACCAGGAGCTTTGACAGCCAAAACACTAAAAGTACCACGAAGTTTGTTTAATACTAAAGTTGTTAGAGCTTGTCCATCTACATCTTCAGCAATCACCACTAATTCTTTACGACCACTCTCGGCTACTTTTTCCAAAATTGGAACAATATCCTCTACTGAAGAAATCTTTTTGTCAGTGATAAGAATTAGAGCATCATTATATTCAGCTTCCATGCGTTCATTATTGGTAACCATATACTGAGATACCAGACCTTTATCAAAACGCATACCTTTGACAGTTTCAATTTCCATACCAAAAGATTGAGAATCTTCTACAGTAATTACACCATCTTTGCCCACAGCTTTCATAGCCTCAGCAATTTTTTCACCAATTTCACGATCATTGGCTGAGATTGAAGCTACATTAGCAATTTCGTCATCTTCTACTTGTTTGGAAATATTATTATGAAGTTCAGCTACAATAGCCTGTACAGCCTTGTGTAAACCACGATTCAAAGCTACTGGGTTAGCACCAGCTGTTACATTTTTCATCCCTTCTTTGACAATAGCTTGCACCAACACTGTGGCAGTAGTAGTACCATCACCAACAACATCATTAGTCTTGTTGGCAACTTCTTTGATAAGTTCCACTCCAATATTTTCAAATTTGTCTTCTAGTTCAATTTCGCGAGCAACTGACACACCATCTTTGGTAATCACTGGTGCACCGTAACCTTTGTCCAAAACCACATTGCGCCCTTTGGGACCAAGAGTAACTTTGACCACATTGGCCAAAATATTTACACCATTAACCAGAGCTTGTCTAGCATCATTATCAAATTTTATTTGTTTAGGCATACATTTTTTTGTAAGTTTAATTTTGAATTATATGTTTATTTTTTAATCTTTGTTTTATTTGTAAAAAATATTTTTAATAAATTGAGATAAACTTTTGGTAGTAAGCAAGACTAATTATCTCAATTTATCTCTTTATCTCAACTTTATTTTCTAACACGAAGAAATAAAATAGAGATAATAAACAAAACTTTTTTAAACTAACTAATTCTACTCAACAACAGCAATTACATCCACATGATCCAAAATTTTATATTCTTCATCATTTATCTTGATTTCTTCCCCACCCCATTTTTTGAATAATACTTTCATACCAACAGACAAACCCAATTTAGCCAGCTTTTCACCATTACCAAGAGCAATGATTTGTCCTTCGGCTTTTTTTTCTTTATCAACTGTGTCTGGCAAAAAAATTCCAGAAGCAGTCTTTTCTTCCTCAGCTTGAGGTTTGACCAAAATACGGTCACCAAGTGGTTTGATATTCATATTATGTATATATTATTAAAAATTAATTACTTGTCCGACGAAGTTTAATACGAAGTCGGACTATCACTCAATACAAGTGAGTGATAATATCATACAGCTAGCACCACAAAATGTCAAGACAAATATTTTGTGGCCAAATTGAGTACAAAAAAACCAATGTTAGCAACAGCTTGATACGACGACCGTATAAAAAATTCGTGATGCCTGTCAAGAAAACACGAATTAAAAACAGCGTACGCTTCACGCATGTTGCTAACATTGGCTTCTTTAATATTATTTTGTCATCCTAATCTGTCGGCTGACGGATCAGAATCTTTCTTGAAAAAGACATTTTATTAATGACAATCAATACAGTTATATTAAACAAAAAAAATACAAGTGTCAATCAAAAAAATTTGGCTGAAAACAGCCAATTTGGTATTTCTGGGGATAGAAAGGTGGACTACTCTGTGGACAAACGATTGATAACTGCCAAATACAACACCAAAATCATCAAACCAATATAAGAAGACAAAAGATAATGATCAAAAAAACCTAAAATAAGATAAATAAAAGCTAAAACAACCGAAAAAAATATCTTCTTTCTATCTACTATACTAAAATAATAAATAAAAAAAGTGACCAAAATAAAGCAAAATAAAGCAAAACCAATGATACCATTTTCTACTACAAACAACAAAAATATATTGTGTACTGGTTGATAAATATTCCCATTTTTGTTTGACTCCAGATTGTAACTAGCCAAAGTATAATTCCCTATTCCTACTCCTAAATATTTGTGCTTATCCCAAATTTCCAAAACTTCCCTATAGCCCGTAACTCTCTGTGAAATTGATTTGATTTCATAAGTAGATTTTATTTCCAATCTATTTTGTACCAAAGAAAAAAACATAGAAAACAAAATAGCAAAAAATACAAAACTAAAAATCATTGGCCAAACAACTTTTTTGTTTATTACAAAATAATTCAAAGAAACAAAAACTATAAATATCAACCAAGCCAACCAAGCTGTACGACTAAAAGTAAAAAATAAGACCATAGTCTCCACAAACAAAACACAAATCAAAAAAATATTTTGTTTTTTTGATTCTATTTTTCTCATTAATAAAAAAGTAAAAATAATTACCAAAACCAAATACCCACCAAAAATATTAGGATGATTGAAAGTGCCATAAGCTCGAAGCCAACGACCAATTTGATCACTAGTTATGACAGATACACCAGATACTTCTGGGGCATGTAAAGCCAACCCCAAAAATTTGTTAGCAAAAGAGCTCTGGGACAAAAATTGCCAAATCCCCAACAGACTTGGCAAAATACTACCCAATACCACTGACCACAAAATTTCTTTTGATTTCAAAAATCCACTTGTCAAAATTATAAATAACAAAAAAGACAACTCAAACCAACGTGTCATCTGCCAAGCTACTTGCAAATCTTGTGCGACAAAAAAAGTATTATAAAGTAAATATAATAAGAAAAGTAAAATTGAGACTGAAAATAATTTTTCTTTGCTAAAACCAGATTGTATTTTTACTTTTTTATTTTTCAACAAAACAAAATAATCAATTATAAAAAATATAATCAACAACCACAAAAGCATTTCTGTAAAATAAAATCCTACAGTTCCATACTGCCATTTGCTACCGTTTAGAAATTGTTCTTGGATAATATAAATAGTTTGAAAAGGGAAAAAAAACAGAAAAGATTTTAGTAATATATTTTTTATTTTATTTAGCATAAAAAAATTTTTATCCGTCATCCCGAGCGAAATGAGTGAACGATAGTGAATGAAATGAAGTCTCCGCCCAAGGCGGATCCGCCTTGGGCGGAGAGAAATCCTCTTTCAAAGTATTATTGTTTACTTACAACGAAAGGAGATCCCTCGACTCCGTTCGCTCGTTCCTCGCTCTCTACGCTCGGGATGACGTAATCAAAATCAATGTAAATAAATAAATTACATCAAACTTTCACAATTCTTGAGCCACTTTTCACAATATTCTTTCCTTCTATCATTTTCATGAAACTTGAGAAAATCATCAGAAATGACTACCCGCGTATCTGCTCTATCAGCATAAAGTCCATAATTTTTTCTTATTTTTGGTATTTGTATTTTTTTCAAAAAGTTTATCAAATAGTCTTTTTCAGCAAAAAAATTTTCCAATTTATTTTTTATTTTCAAATCATTCTTAAAATTTTTGACTCGCAAATAATCTACCAAAAAAAAACTGTGTTTTTTGACATTGACATACTCATCCAACCACCTATTAGCATTCAAAATGCTAATATACAAATTCTCTGGATCATAAATAGGTATGAGTTGCAAAAGCCAATAAACCAAATAAATATCTGTTTTATTTTTTATTTTTAATCTTTCCAAATTCAAATTGTTATCTGTAGCATAGAAACTAAGACATACTCTATCTTTGTGATTTGATCTAGAAGTACGCAAACGAAAAAACTTGAGAATAATAGTGGAGAAAAAACGCACCAACCAAATATAATTTTTTCGTGTAACTATAAAAACATCAATATCACTATTATTATTTGGTACACCTAAAGCGACAGTATTGCAGACAAAGACAGCCCGCAAAAATGGCACTTTACGCAATTTATCTATAGCACGTTTGGCAATGGACATTTTTTGTTCTACCAATTTTACTTTTAGCTGACGACTTTTGACATAGTCTTTTTTATCTTTCAAAAAATAAAAACTATATTTACAAGCAATCTTATTTTCATCTAAAAGAATTTGCAAATTGACAAAAAAATCTTCATCATTCACATTGTCAGGAAACCATAGGAGACGTCTCAATTCTTCACTAGTCAAAGAATATTCAAAAATATCAAAATAAGACAGTGTTTTTAGGATGGCTTCTTGAATTTTGATATTACTACAATTATTCATAATGTATAAAATCTTTCAACAAAAATATAAACCACACTACCATTTTAACCTAAAACAAACAAAAATAAAAGACAGACCATTTTTTTGGTCTGTCTTCCTGATAAAATTTTTAGACTGACAAAATTTCACCTTTGGGAATTTTTTTGGCAAACTTAGCAAAATTTTCACTTATTATATTATCCTCTACTACTATTTTTGTTTCGTCAATTTTGACAATTTGTGTTGTATTTATCAAATATTTTTTTGTAGGAGCAGTTATTTTTTTGACAAACAATTGTACAAGTATATTTGATTCTGTATCCCATATTACATCATGGACAAAACCTAGAGATAATCCACTAATCGTTTCTACTGACAAATTTTTGAGTTGTTTCAAATTTAGTCGCATAACTTTCAAAAATATTTTATTCACTAATTTTTCCCTCAATTACATTGTTATCTTTTTTGTTTATAAAGGTAGTAGTCGCACTTGGACCTGTACCATCATGTTTACGAAACAAAATCACTTGTTGCAAAGCAGTGATACCAGTCGATAAGAACCAATAAAGAGCAAGCCCACCAGGAAGCTGATAACCAATCATTACTGTAATTACTGGCATAAAATAAGTCATTTGTTTGTTCATCATAGCTGTCATAGATTCGTCTTTGGCACCAGGACCAGCTGTCTTTGGAGGTTGCTTACGAGTAAACATCTTAGCTTGAGCAAACTGAGCTCCACCAGCAAGTAAAGCCAAAAAAATATTATCATTTTTACTAAGATCAAATAGACCTAAAGTAACAGAATTTATTTGTTCTGGATTTTTGACAAATGAATACAACAAATCAAATTTGGCACCTGAAAAAACAGAACTCAAAACCGAATAAAGAGCCAAAAAAATTGGCAACTGAATAAGCAATGGCAGACAAGAACCAAAAGGATTTACTTTGTGCTCTTTGTAAAGAGCCATAGTCTCTTGAGCAATTTTTTGTTGATCACCTGCATATTTCTTTTTTAGAGCTTCCAATTTTGGTTGTAATTCTGTCAAATCTTTTTGAGCCTTAATAGATTTGTTGGTACTAGGATATAAGACCAATTTAATAAGTATGGTAATAACCAAAATTACAACACCCACGTCAGGAATAAGATTGTACAAACCTACAAACAAATTGAAAATAGGCTGAGTAAGTAAGGCTTGAAATAAAGCATGCATAAATAAAAATTAGATATAAAGTGAGGTTAATTATAACATGTATGACAATCTAAAACAACTATTCAACGGATTCTTCTTTTATTTTTGAAGCTGATTCTTCTACCACGACATCTTCTACAACTTCTTCGGTTTTTATTTCTTCTTTTCCGCCCAAGGCGGATCCGCCTTGGGCGGACTTTTCTACTTTTTCTTGCAAAACTTTTTCAACTTCTATTACTTCATCTTCACTACTAATTTCTTTTTCACCACCCAAATCTTGAACTTTTATTTTCCAACCAGTAAGCTCAGCGGCTAGACGAACATTTTGCCCACCACGACCAATAGCCAAAGAAAATTGATCACTAGCTACCATAGCTAAGGCTTCTTTTTTTTCTTCATTTAATTCTACACTATTTATCTTGGCAGGGGACAAAGAATTTTTGATATATTCTATTGGTTTTTCACTATATTGAATAATATCTATTTTTTCACCACCTAATTCTTCAATAATAGTAGTGATACGACTACCGCGTTGTCCAATGCAAGAACCAATTGGATCAATAGATTCATCTTCGGTGAAGACAGAAACTTTGGAACGATTACCAGCATCACGAGCAATACCCTTTATTAGGACATCTCCAGAAGCAATCTCTGGAATTTCCTGACTAAAGACTACTTCTACGATACGTTTGTCTTTGCGAGACAAAATAATTTCTGGACCACGATTACCCATACTAACTGACAAAACATAAAAACGCATTTTGGTTCCGAGATTATATCTTTCACGTGGCATCATTTCACTACTTGACAAAATACCGGTAATTTTTCCAAGGTCAATTATAAAGCCACCACTTCTATCACGACGCTGGACTACACCTTGGACAATACCTTTTTCTTGATTTTTGAAATCTTCAAAAACATTACCACGTTCTGCTTCACGAAGTTTTTGGATAATAACTTGTTTGGCAGTTTGGGCAGCCATACGACCAAAGTCTCCTGGATGTTCCAAATCAATTTTTATAATATCACCAAGTTTGGCTTTTTTGTTATGTACTTTAGCTTCAGTTAGCATGATTTGTGTTTTTGGGTTGAAGCGCATGAGGCCTATCATTTCTTCTTCGCTTAATTCTCTTTCTGCTTTGTGAGCTTCTTCACGACGTTTGGACAATTCTTCTTGATCATGTACCAAAGTTTCTTCATCAATATCTTCTATTACTTCTTTTTCATCCCAAATTTTCATGTCCCCTGTTTCTGGATCAAAAATAACTTGGATATTTTGTTGTTTGTTACCAAAATCTTTACGATAAGCGGCAGCTAGAGCTGTTTGTAAAGCATCTAACACTACATTGTATTCTAGACCTTTTTCATCACAAAGAAATTGGAGACTTTTTGCTATTTCTGAAGACATATTTTTTATATAATAATTAATAAATTAAGTTTTAGTTTAAAATAACTAGCATTTTATGATGCTAGCTTATGAAAATATAATAACAAAAAATGGTGGGTTTGTCAAGCTTTTGTCAAACAATCGGTATCTCATAATGTTTTATTTCTACATTATTGTTTACTTTATAAATACTCACCTGCTCAAATTGAATATATGTACTACTTATATCAATATTATTTTTGAGACAAAAATGTCTGGTCACAATAAACAAGGCTGACAATTTTTTCTTGTTTACTGATCTTTCGGCACTACTATCTGAAGTACTTCTAGTCTTCACTTCCACAAAACACAAAGTTTTTTCGGTCTTATTTTTGTTATGCCAAGCTACTATATCTATTTCACCTTTTTTTGGCAAATTATAATTACGAGCCAAAATCTCATAACCTTTGCCCAATAAAAAATGGACAGCTTCGTCTTCTCCCCATTTTCCTAATTTTTGTTTTTCGGTCAACGGCATAAAAAATCAAAAATTCTTGTACAAAAATAAACCACGATGATACTTTCCAAGTGATACATCTTCTTGTACGAAAAAATTATTTTTGTGAGCCCAGGTTATTATTTTTTCAAAATTTACCATATTTCCCACTTTTGGACCTATACCAGGCAGACTATTTTGCCAATCAGCGACAACAATTCGGCCTTTATCTTTTAGCAGACGACTACCTTCATCTAATACTCCAGAATAATCAGAAAAATGAAACAAAATATTTACATAAAAAGCAATATCCACAGTTTTTGGAGCAATAGCTACACCATTTTTTTGACCAATATCACCCCAGATAGTCTCTACATTATGTATAGCCTCTATAGCAGATCTTCTACGAACTGATTCCAAGACATCTTTCAGTATATCTACTGCATAGACAATCCCTTTTTCACCCACAGCCTTAGCCGCCGAAAAAACTATATGGCCAGTACGACCACAACCAAAATCAACAACATGCATACCTTCGTGTGCTTGGGATTTCTCCAAAAGTATTGCTGAATCTATAAGATTGTTGCCAGAATGATAAGACATATTCTTTAATTTTAAATTTAGGAATTTTGAATTTTAAAACAATTTATAAATGATTTAATTGTAAGATATAATAGCGTTGTTTACACTTTTGAGATAAACTAATGAATAGTTTAACTCAAGAGTAAGTAAGCAATAAAATATGGTTATTCACAAAAGAACTAGGATAACTCCTTTACAAAGAAAGGAGTTAGTAAAACTTTACTATGTGGAACATACAAGGGTTTGTGACTTAAAACGTAAGTATTCAATTTCTGCTCCTACAGTGTACAAAATAATACACAGGGCTAGATTAAATGATTACAGTATCCATAAAAGCGTTAATAAGAGAT
>MNVC01000045.1 GCA_001871435.1 Candidatus Magasanikbacteria bacterium CG1_02_32_51 | reverse complement strand
TTAATCTTTCTAATAGTCAAAGGCCCACCGTAAATAAAACCAGTAATCATTTGCACAGCGTCAGCGCCTGCTTTCATCTTATCATAAACATCTTCTGCTGTAAAAATTCCACCAACACCAATGATTTTTAGTTTATCGTGAGCACGTTCACGAATATGACTAATTATTTTGTTACTTCTATCTTGCAAATGTTTGCCAGAAATTCCACCTGGATGATCCAATTTTTCTTCTGAAGATTTTAACTTTTTCATCCAAGTTCTATCTTTTCCCAAATTTGTGGCGACAATGCCAGTAATTTTGTACTCCACACACAAATCTATTATTTTATCCAAATCTGTATAAGACATATCTGGACCAATTTTTATAAAAATATCTATGCCGATTTTTCTTTCTTTGACAATATTCATAATTTTCTGCAAAAGTTCTTCTATAAAAGAAACCTGAGCAAAGACATCACACTTGACTACATTAGGACAACTAACATTGAGGGTTATATAATCAGCAAACTCATACAAATCTAAAAAAGATCGTATATAATCATCAGTCATTTCATTTTCCTTTAGTCCTGTAGTAACAGCAATACTTACACCATAAGGAATATCGCGTTTTTGTAATTTTTTCTTGATTCTTCTGGATGCTTCTAGACTTCCACAACTTGATAAACCATAATAGACAATTAGACCTTTGTCATCAGGAATACGCCATAATCTTGGTTTGGGATTGCCTGGTTGAGCTGAATTGGTAATAGACCCTAACTCAGCAAACCCAAAACCAAGCATTGAATAAGCCAATGGAGCTATAATATCTTTGTCAAAACCAGCAGACAAACCAATTGGATTTTTCAAGTGTAAATTACCAATTTGGACATGCAGACGCGAATCTTCAACAAATAAAAACTTTTTTATTAAGTAAAAAAAAGGGCGCAAAACGCTAATTGCACCCAATAATCTAATAACAAAATGATGTACCCTTTCAGGGTCAGTTTTGAATAATATAGGACGAATAATCTTTTTGTACAACATAATAATATTATAAATGTAAAAGGATACGAAATACGAAATTTACAAAAGTACGAACTACGAAACTTTCGTAATTACGTACTTTTCGTATTTCGTATCCTATAATATGTAATCTACATCTCTGAAACCACATCTATTGTAAGCAATCCCAAAGCCTTTGTCAAAACTTCAAAAACTTTTATACTCAAATATAATCTCACCTTCACCAGTTCTTCATTTTCAGCATTTAATACACTATGCTTATTATAAAAATCATTGTATATTTTGGCCAAGTCAAAACAATATTTAGCAATAATTGAGGAATTATAATTTTCTAATGATTTAATCACGACTTCTGGAAAATCAGATATTTTCAAAACTAAATTTTTTACCTCGTCTTCTGTAAACAAAGCAAAATCTTTTTCTACCAATGCAAAATTTTCTTGAACAAATTTTCTCTTCAGACTATTGATACGAGCTACAGTATATAAAATATATGGTGCGCTAAAACCATCAAAACTAACAGCTTCTTCAAAATCAAAAGTTACCACTTTGTTAGCTTCGTGCTTTTGCATAGTGAACTTGAGCACTGCCATAGTCAAAATATAAGATGTCTCTCTTACTTTTTCCTCACTCCAATCTTCGTGTCTAGATCTGGTTTCTTTTTCTAAATGTTCAAAAATCTTATCACGCAAATCTTCATAAAGAATCACGTTGCCAGCCCGAGAAGACATTTTGCCACCGTTTGAAGTATTGATAAGACCATAACCAATGTGAGTCATTTTTTTGTGAAACCCATTCAACTCCAAAACTTTGAAAAGTTGCTTGAAATAAAAGTCTTGTTCACTACCAGTAATATTGATACTTTCTTCTACATCGTAACGCTGGAACTTTTCTTCTGACAAAGCTAAATCACTGGTCATATACACTCCTCCTCCAGTACTTTTTCTAAGTAATGCAATATCAAGCTTGTACTTATTCAAATCTACAATAATCGCTCCACCTTCCCCTACTTCAGCAATTTTCTTGCTCAAAAGTTCATCTACCAATTCTTGCCCTTGAGCTTTGACTTCACTTTCATAAATAATAGAATCATGTTCTACTTTCATTTCTTGCATCAATTCAACAAAACCATCAATACTCCATTTTCTTGTTTCCAAAAATAATTTTGTAATTTCTTCTTCACCACTCTCCAACTTTTTTTGTAAATCATCCAATTCTTCATCATATTCTTTGTCATGTTCTTTCAAATAATTACTAGCTTTGGCATAAATTTCCCCAAGTATTTTCTGCTTATTTTCTGCAGTTTCAATCTCTAAACTCTGTATTCCTAATAAAGAACTATTCATAATTCCCCACAAACACTTTACAACATGACGACCAAAATCATTGACATAATTCATTGGTGTGATGTTATAACCACTAGCCCTATAAACTTGTAGAATAGTATTGCCAATACAGACATTACGAAAATGCCCGATATGAAATTCTTTGTGGGTATTTTGAGATGGATATTCAATCAAAACTTTTTTACCCTTTCCAATATTATTATTACCAAAATTTTCATCAATATTTTCCAAAACTAATTTTGATAATTCAGCAGTATTCAAGAAAAAATTTACATAAGGACCAAAAGATTCTACTTTGTCAATCAATTTGAAATTTGAAATTTGAGCTTTGAAATTATTAGCCAATTCTTTGGCAACACCACCTGGATTGGCACCGCGTTTTTTTGCCTCTTCAAATGTTGGAAAACAAATATCCCCCATCTCGGATGTTGGTGGCATAGAAAAATTAGCTTCTTTCAAATCAAGAAGTTTCAAAATTTCTTTTTTTATTTTTGACAACATAGATTATTTCACTTTAACAAAAAATCTTTTACCTTTTTGAATAACGTCTTCTGATTTTGTTTCAAAATCAAAATCAGAAACTTTTTTATCATTTACTTTGACACCACCCTGCTCAATCGCCCGACGAGCGTCACTCTTACCAGAACAAAGCCCTGACTCAACTAACACTTCAATAATATTGTAACTTTGTGGTTTCAATTCAGCAATCTCATCTGGTTTGTCTTTACTTTGGATGACTTTTTCAAAGTGAGTTTGACCTTGTTTGGCTGCTTCTTCTCCTAAGAAAGTTTTAGTGATTTCAAAAGCTAATTTAAGTTTAGCATCTCGAGGATTAACACCACCATCTAAATCTTTTTTGATTTTTTCAATATCTTTCATAGGAATTCTCGTACAAATTTCAAAGCCACTAATAATCATACTATCAGTCCAACTCATAACCTTACCAAAAACATCTTCTGGTGCATCATTCAAAGCAATCATGTTACCTTCAGTCTTACCCATTTTTTTACCATTATTATCAACTAGAAGCTTACCTGCAATCACAAATTTTTCTTTATTTTTCATGTCTTTCATCAAAGTTCTACCAGCCAACATATTAAAAGTCTGATCATTACCACCAATTTCACCATCTACATCCATAACCACGCTATCGTAACCTTGCATAACAGGATATAAAAATTCGTGTACATAAATTGGTTTTTCTTCTTTTATACGTTTTTCAAACATATCACGTTCAAGCATTCTTTGGACTGTAAAGTGAGATGTAAGATCAAGCACGTCCGCAAAATTCATTTTTAGGAACCATTCACTATTGTATCTGACTTCTACTGGATTTTCGCCTTCAAAATCCAAAACAGTACTAGCTTGTTTTTGATACATCTTACAATTTTCCAAAACTTGTTCGCGAGTCAACTTTTGTCTAGCAGAACCTTTGTCACTAGGATCTCCAATCATGCCAGTAAAATCTCCAATCAGCATAATTACTTTATGTCCTAATTCTTGAAACTCTCTCAATTTCAACATGGTAATACCATGGCCAATATGAAGAGTAGATGCTGTAGGATCATAACCAGTATAAAGAGTAAGTCTTTCACCCAATTTCAATTTACTCTCTAAAAATTCACGCTTGGGATAAATATTTTCCACACCACGTGTAAGAAGTTCTTGAATTCTATTTTCGTCAGTAATTATTTTCATATAATTTGCTAATTAAATTGCTTGAAATTGTTTGTTAGTTTTTTCCAACTTTTCTTGTGCTTCAATCAACTTTTCTTTTTCTTGATTAATTATACTCTCTGGAGCACTACTTACAAAGCCTGGATTATTTAGTTTACCCTCTAGACCAGAAATATATTTAGTTAATTGTTCTATTTCTTTTCCTAACTTTTCTTTTTCTTTGGCAAAATCTACTACACCTGATAATTCTACAAAAACTTCTACACCACCCTCCACAAAAGAAACAGAATCATTAGGCTTATTAGCTGATTGGTTTATTTGTAAATTCTCCAGACGTGCCAATCTTTTTATTATTTCAGCATTTTCTTCCAGCAATTCTTTTTTGTCTCCTGCTGAAATTGTCACATTTATTTTTTTGGCTGGATCAATCTTGTAATCACCACGAACTGAGCGGATGTTGATAATGATATTTTGTAACATTGAAAAATCTATTACTTCTTGCCACTCCACATTTACTTCCGGAAATTTTTCCACCATCAATAATTCTTGTTTATCATCTGAAGTTTTAGCGTAGGATGACCAAATAGCTTCAGTCACAAATGGCATAAATGGATGCCAAAGTTTCAAAACAGTATTCAAAATATAGTTTAATACTTCTGATTTGTCAGTTTCAATCTTGGCAATTTCCAAATACCAATCAGCCAAATCATTCCAAGTGAAGTCGCGCAAAACTTCAGCTGCTTGAGAAAATTGATAATTGTCAATATTATCTACTACATCTTTGATTATTTTATTTAAACGTGACAAAATCCAAGTATCAGCTAGAGTTTTAGCTTTGGGCATTTTGCACTCTCTAACTAATTTTCCTCCAGCTTCTACAATAGTCATCTCAATAAAACGCGCAACGTTCCATAATTTGTTTACTAGATTTCTAGACCCTTCAACTTTTTCTGTATAAAATCTAGAATCATTACCAGGAGTAATACCAGAAAGTACACTCCAACGCAAAGCATCTGTACCGTAGTTTTCTATTATATCTAATGGATCAATACCATTACCAGATGATTTGGAAAATTTCTTGCCATCTTTGTCACGCAAAATTCCATGAATATAAACATCTTTAAAAGGTATACCATCAAATAAATAACCGGAAAACAAAATCATACGAGCCATCCAAAAAAACAAAATTTCATGACCCATTTGCATCCAATTTGTAGGATGAAAAGTTTTGAAATCAGCTGTATCATTTGGCCAACCTAAAGTTGAAAAAGTCCAAAGTCCAGAAGAAAACCAAGTGTCTAAAGTATCTGAATCCTGTGTCCAATTTTCAATATCTTTTGGTTCTTCAACTCCAACATATATATCTTCAATACTTTCGACTTTCGACTTTCGACTTTCGACTTTTCTATACCACACCGGAATCTGATGCCCCCACCAAATTTGACGACTAATACACCAGTCACGTAGATTGTCTATCCAATTAAAATAAATATTTACAAAATTATCAGGAGTAATAGTTACTTTTTTATTTTTATCATTATCCAAACCACTTGAAACAGCTTCTTTCATAAGAGCCTTCAGACTCTTACCTCTACCAGGAATTTCTTTGTTTACATCAATAAACCATTGGGTCATTGGTATAGCTTCTACTACATCACCAAATCTATCCGATGTTCCTACGTTCTGTTCAATTTCTTCTTCTTTTTCCATGAGACCTTCAGCTCTTAATTTTTCTACCACCAAATCACGAGCCTCCAAAACAGTTTTATCTACAAATTCTTTACCAGTTTGCAAAGTCATCTTTCCTTTTTCATCAATCACCTGAATCAATTCAATAGGATCACCTTCAACTTTTTTCTTTTCATACATTTCAAAGTCTACTCCACTGTGAGCTGGAGTAACACCAAGAGCACCTGTACCAAATTCCATCTCTACATGCTCATCAGCAATTATTTTTAATTTCAAATCTACACCACAAAAATTCACAGGAAATACTTTACCAATAAATTTTTTGTAACGTTTGTCATTTGGATTTACAGCCACAGCTGTATCACCCAATTTTGTCTCTGGACGAGTAGTGGCAATAGTAATTGGAAAATCTTTAGAATATTTAAAAGTATACAATTTTGCCTCTCTATCAATATAGACTAATTCATCATCACTACAAGTAGACTGACCTTTTACTGACCAATTTACTACTTTAAACCCACGATAAATAAGCCCATCATTATACATTTTTACAAAAGTAGTATTTACAGCTTTACTTCTCTCTTCATCAAAAGTATAGGCCAAACGACTCCAATCAGCACTGGTTCCCATTTTTCTAATTTGTTTAAGAATTGTGGCTTTTGATTGTTCTGAATATTCCCTAATTTTTTTCAACAGTCCTTCCCTTCCCAATTCTTCACGTGGATTTTTCATGCCCGCTTCCACTAAATTTTTTTCTACTCTAGCTTGTGTGGCCACAGCGGCATGATCTGTACCAGGCAAAAGTAATACCTTTTTACCTTGCATACGCTGATATCTAGCCATAATGTCCATAAGACTATTTTCCAAAGCATGTCCGAGATGAAGAACACCCGTTACATTTGGAGGTGGCATCATAATAGCGTATGGCTCACCAGACAAATTGTCAGGATTAAAAAACCCACTTTCCTCCCAAAGTTTATAAATATCATCTTCGTATATTTTTGGTTCGTAAGCCTTTTCCATACACAATAGTTTATAAAGTCCTTAAAGTTATAAAGTTATAAAGTTAAAAGTCAAACCAATTATATAATAATACTATAATTACCCAGAAAATGCAAGAAAAAGCCTAAAATTAGCTAAATAATATCCAAAAAATACATTACTAGGCTTATTAGGCTCTATTGACACAATATTACTTTTGATATATAATCTCCTATTGCCCTTTTATAGTCAAAGGTACAAAAAAGGTGTTACAATCAGATATTTAGCAACTAGATATTTGTTTGTAACAATACGCAAATATGGCACTCGGTAAAATAGAACAATTTGACAAAACGATAGAAGACAAAAAAAACATCTTAATTACTTTCAAAAAACATTTTGACGGTGATGCTATCGGTAGCGCTTTGGCGCTTAAACTCTTTTTGGAGCAAATGGAAAAACGTGTAGATATAGTCTGCGCTAATTTTGTTTTACCCAGTGAATATACTTTCCTTAAACAATCCCAAAAAATAAAAAATAGTTTTGAAGGTTTAAATAATTTTGTTATAAATATAGATATTGCCAAAACTGGTATTTCTGAACTTAGTTATGATACAAAGGATAATAAATTACGTATTTTTGTCACACCAAAAAATGGTTATATTAACAGAGAAAACATTACTACTAGTCAAAGTGACTTCAAATACGATCTGATCATTACTATAGATACTCCAGATTTGAATTCTTTGGGTGAAATATATACTGACCATGAAAACTTCTTTTATAGCAAACCTATAATAAATATTGACCACCAAGCCAACAATGAACACTATGGCCAAATCAATATTATAGATTTGCCAGCCAGTACTAGTGCTGAAATTATTTTTGATTTATTACAAAAAAGCAAAGAAGAATTGATCAATCGCCACATTGCTCAAGCATTGTTAACTGGTATTATTGCTGGTACCAATAGTTTCAAAAAAAACAAAGTAAGACCACAAACTTTACAAGTGGCTAGTAAATTAGTTGACCTTGGTGCTGACAGAAGTTTTATCATCAAAAATCTTTATCAAACAAAATCTATTGCCACTTTCAAAATCTGGGGTGCAGTATTAAGTCATCTAAAAGAAGACAAAGAAACTAATTTTGTTTGGTCTACCATTACTCGTGATGATTTTGTAAGAAGTGGAGCCAAAAAAACAGATCTTAATAATATTATTGATGAATTAATCAGCACTTCACCATCTGCTCAATTTATTTTGCTCTTAAATGAAGATCTAGAAAACAACCAAAATATTTCTGGAACCTTACGCATCTTACCACAACAACACGCTACAGAGATGATGAAAAAATATTCAGCTGAAGGTGACGAAAATGAAACTAAATTCAATATCACAGGAAAAAGTTTGACTGAAGTGGAAGAAGAAATAGTGAAGCATATCAAACAAGAAATTAAAAAATAGACTACTGTATTTAGTCTATTTTTTAATCTAAAATATATTTTTGTACAAAAAACACATATCAACTTTGTTATGTGGTATGTGATACGAGGTATGAGTTTAAAGCAAGCTCTTCCCCGTCATCTCATCTGGTTTTTCAATTCCCAAAACTTTCAAAATCGTCGGAGCCACATCAGCCAAAACACCAGACTTTGGTAATAAACTCAAATCTTGATTTGGCGAATCACCTACTCTACCAGAAACTCCAAACAAACTTTCTTGAATAATCAAAAATGGTACATTGTTGGTACTTGAAGTTTTATCAATACTTTCTGTTTGTATATTCAAAACTTGTTCTGCATTACCATGATCAGCAATAATAAAAAGTACTCCATCTTCAGCCAAAACATAATCGGCTATTTTACCAATACTTTTGTCTATAATTTCACAAGCCTTGATTGTAGCTTGTATATCTCCAGTACGTGATACAGCGTCAGCATTGGCAAAATTAGCCAAAATAAAATCATATTTTTCAGACTTGATTGCTTTTATTACTTCACTAGTAATTTTATTAGCAGACATTTCTGGTTCTTCATTATAAAAAGCTACTTTTTTTGAAGGAACCATTTTCCATTCATCATTATCAAATTTTTGATCATACATACCATTGAAAAATGTAGTTACACAAGTATATTTTTCTGTTTCAGCAATTCTAATTTGTGACAAACCTTCTTTATTCAATATTTCTCCCAAAGAATTATATATAAAAGTATTTGCAAAGGCTACCTCAATTGGTATTTCTTTTTCATAATCAGTCATAGTCACAAAAAATAAATTTTTCAAATAATCACGTTCAAATTTGGCAAAGGCTGGAAGCACAAAAGCTTTAGTAAGTTGTCTACAAAGACTAGATCCAAAAATAGCAAAAATGATTGCATCATTATTTTTTATAATTTGTTCACCTTGTCTAACACCTATGATAGCCGGTACAAATTCTGTATCAAAAACTTTTTTATCATAAGAAGCCTGAATAGCACTATGTGTATCAGGAAAAACATAATTGGTCTCTGCTTTGACTATAGTTTTGTAGACAATTTGTGTTCTATCCCAATGACGACCATTGTCTAATGTATAATAACGGCCAGACAAAGAAACAATTTTGCCAATACCAATCTCTGACATCCTTTCTTCTATTTTCTTGATATGTTCTATAGCATTATTATAAATATCATCTTCACCATCCAAAATAGCGTGGACTAAAACATTTTTAATGTTATTTTTTTTGGCTATTTGTAACAACGCAAAAAAATGTTCGTCATTGGCATTGTGAATTTGGTTGCCAAACAAACTAATAATATGTAAAGTAGAATTGTTTTGTTCTACATGTTGACAAGCTGACAAAAAAGCTCTATTTTCAAAAAAACTACCATCTTTGATAGCTTGATTTATTCTTGGTAAAATTTTTTTGTAAATTCTACCAGCTCCTATATTCAAATGTCCAATACGAGAATTACTAGCACCTACACCTATCAAACCAACATCTGGACCAGCAGCACCAAGACTCATCACAGGATATTCTTCTATGAATCTATCAAAATTTGGCGTATGTGCTTTAGCAATAGCATTACCTGGAGTATTTGGCGCTAATCCCCAACCACTAAGAGTAAGGAGTACTGCCGGTTTTGGACGATTTGTCATAATTTTAAATTTAGAAATTTTAAATTTTCAAACAATTTAGGAATGATTAAATTTCAAATTATAAAAAATATACAAATTTCAAAATTGATACATTGAAAATTGTTTTAAAATTCAAAATTTAAAATTCCTAAATTAATGAATGCCCTGTCATTTCCTCTGGTTTTTCAATATTCAAAACTTTCAAAATAGTTGGAGCCACATCAGCTAGACGACCAGATTTCATTTTTTGTTTTTTATCTTTACTTATAAAAATAAAAGGCACAGGATTTGTAGTGTGAGAAGTCATAATTTCTCCAGTTTTTTCATCAAACATCCTTTCGGCATTACCATGGTCAGCAGTAATAAAAATCTGTCCGTCTTTGTTCAAAACATAATCTACCAATCTTTTTATTTGACTATCCATAATAGTAACTGCTTTTTTGGTTGCTTCAAAATTTCCGGTATGCCCTACCATGTCCGCATTGGGAAAATTGATAGTCACAAAATTGTAAGTATGTTTTTCTAAATAACCCAAAACTGTATCAGTAATTTCTTTACAATGCATTTCTGGCTTATCAGCATAAGAATAATGTGCTCCTGATTTTATCATTTGTCTTTTTTCTCCATTAATTGATTCAGAATATCCACCATTTATAAAATAAGTTATATGAGCATATTTTTCTGTTTCTGAAATATACAGTTGTTCATAATTTTCGCCGATAGCTTTGGCTAAACAATTTTTGAAGTCAGGACTTGGGAAAGCAGTGAAAATACCTGGCAAATCTGGACCAAAATCAGTCATAGCCACAAACCTATTGTTTTTTGGTATTTTTTTTCTTTTAAAAGCTCCTTGATTCATCTTTTGGAAATCTTTTTGAACAAAAGCTTTGGTAATTTGTCTAGCTCTATCACTTCTAGCATTAAAAAAGAAAATAACATCATTATCTTCAATAGTGGCTACTGGCTTTCCGCCTTCCATAATAACTGTTGGCAAAATATATTCATCAGTTTCATCTCTATTATAGGCTTGAGAAATTGCATCTTCAGCACTATTAGCTTTCATACCTATACCACAAACCACAGCTTCATATGCCTGCTGAGTTCTTGTCCACATCTTGTTTCGATCCATAGCATAAAAACGACCAATAACGGTAGCAATTTTCTCACCATTCTTCATATTTTTACGTAAATCAAGCAAAAAATTGACAGCTCCGTGTTGTGAAGAATCACGACCATCAGTAAATAAATGTAAATAAACTTCTTTCTGATTTTGTTTACGAAAAAATTCTAATAATGCATAAATATGTTTAGAATTAGCGTGAGCACTTTGTCCGTCAGTCAAAAGTCCCATAAGATGCACAGCACTATTATATTTCTTAGCATGGAAAAGAACATGACGAAAAGAATCATTTTTAAAAAATGTTCCATCTTTGATAGCATGAGAAATTCTCACCAAATCTTGTTCTATTACTCTACCCGCACCAATATTCAAATGTCCAGCTTCTGAATTACCTTCTTGATTGGGAAAAAGTCCAACATCCATACCACAAGCTTTTAATTCTGTATTAGAATATTTTTTTAGATAAGAAAAAATATTTGGTGCAGTATTGGGAGTAATAGCATTACCTGTATTTTTTGGATCAGCAAGACCAAACCCATCCAAAATCATCAAAACTGTTGGTTTGTGATCTTCAACAATTTCTTTTTTTTTCTCGTTTAGTTTTGATAACATAGTTTATTTATATCGACTAATTTTAGCATTTATTAGAGCAAAAAACAAGTTAGCGTTCTTTCCAGTGTCAAATGCGACATAGCGAATTTATCAATTACAAAATTTAAATTATTTTATCCTCCTAAAAAGCGTCATGCCGTCCGTCATATTGTCCGTCACCCTGAATTTAGTTCAGGGTCTTTTCTGTATAAAGACGTTTTTTGTAATAAAGATTCTGAAACAAGTTCAGAATGACGGACAGGATGACGATATTACTTACCCATTTAAGGAGGGAAATAAATAAATCCTTTTCTCTATTACAACAAATAGAGATTATGCCGTATTTGTTTTGAGAATACTACAGCTAGAAAAATCCTAATATACGTACATTTAAACTATTTCAAAACTTCATCCTCAATCTCCATCAATCTATTATACTTTTCAATTCTCTCAGAACGACTCATGGAGCCAGTCTTAATGAATTCAGAATTAACAGCCACAGCAAGATCAGCTATAAAAGTATCAGCTGTTTCTCCAGAACGATGTGAAATAGCTACTTTGTAACCATTCTTTTTGGCTAGATAAATAGCATCAATAGTTTCTGACAAAGTACCAATTTGATTTAGTTTAATAAGTACAGCATTGGCAACTTTTTCATCAATTCCTTTTTGGATGCGTTTGACATTGGTCACAAACAAATCATCTCCAACCAAAGTAACTTTCTTACCCAAATGTTTGGTAATAATAGCCCAATTTTCCCAATCATCTTCAGCTAATGGATCTTCAAGAAAAAGTATAGGATAACGTCTTATCCAAGATTCAAAAATTCTAATCATTTTATCAGCACTTGAAGCTTGAGAAGGACTAGTAAAATAATATTTTCCTTTACGATAAAATTCTGAAGCAGCAATATCAAAACCCAGATAAACATTTTTGCCAGGTTCAAAACCAGAAACTTGAATAGCCTTGATAATAAGCTGTATTGCTCTTTCATTGTTGAGCAAATCTGGTGCAAAACCACCTTCATCACCGACCGAAGTTGTGTAACCTTTGTCATTCAAAATTGCTTTGAGAGAATGAAAAAT
Organism: Candidatus Magasanikbacteria bacterium CG1_02_32_51; assembly: GCA_001871435.1. GTDB lineage: Bacteria > Patescibacteriota > Patescibacteriia > Magasanikbacterales > UBA922 > UBA1557. Next base: position 31,665 of record MNVC01000045.1, on the reverse strand, counting down.
TTGTGAACCCATACGCACACGTTCAGCAAATTTCTTGTGTATTGGTATAATCATAAATTCCTGACAACTAAGCTTGTTGTCTGCGTGTCGTCCACCATTCAAAATATTCATAGAAGCAACTGGCATACGCCAATTTTTTTCTGGCAAAGAATAAACACTACGAATATATTTGTACAAAGGCATCTTTTTGGACTTGGCACCAGCTCGAGCACAAGCTAGAGACACTGACAAAATAGCATTAGCACCAAGCTTTCTTTTGTTATTAGTACCATCCAAATTTATCATTAATTTATCAATATTTTTTTGATCCAAAACATCTTTATCTAACAATTCTTTAGCAATAATTGTATTTACATTTTTTATAGCTTTCAAGACACCTTTACCACCAAAACGTTTGGCATTGTCACGCAGCTCCAAAGCTTCATGAGTTCCAGTAGAAGCACCAGATGGTACAGCAGCTTTGCCAATAGCTCCACCTACCAAATAAACTTTTGTTTCCAAAGTTGGGTTGCCACGTGAATCCAATATTTCCCTAGAAACAATCTTTCTTATGTCTGTGTCTTTCATAGTATGATTTTATAAATTAGTAAAAATATAGGAGGATACGAAATACGAAAATTTACGAAAATACGAACCACAGATTTTTCATAATTTCGTACCTTTCGTATTTCGTATCCCAAGAGATTTTATATACTTTCTAGCCTTTATACATTATACAAAAAAAACAGCCTTTAGGAAAGGCTGTTTTTGAATTTGATAATTTATCTTATCTTATAAGTGATATTTACATTAATTTTTACATCTGTTGTTCCTGGTTCAATGGTAGAACCACCACCCATATCAGAGCCCATAGCCATTGACTTTTCATACATAGGAAAAGAATCTGGTATATATTCACTATAAGAAACAACACCATCCAAACTTATACCCAATACATTAGCCAATTTCATAGCTTTTATTTGAACTTTTTTGACAGCTTGTTGACGAGCTTCTTCCAAATAAATTTCTGCATCATCTAAAATAGATTCTACTCCACCAATAGTATTCAAACCAACTTTTCCAGCAAGAGTAACAACTTGACTAGCTTTTTCAACATCATTTCTAACTTTTACAGTTACATTTTGGGTTATATTGTAACCAATAAGCTCTTTTGTGCCATCGTCCTTATAAGTATATTCAGGATACATACTTTGAGATTCAGTTTTGATGTCTGTATCAGGAATACCCAAAGCTTTTACCTGAGTTACAAAATCTGAAATAAGTTTATTATTTTTTGCGCTAGCTTCCCCTGAAGTAGCCTCTCTAAGACTATTACCTACAATAATTTTACTAACATTTGGCTTTACTTCCACTTTGCCTTCAGCTGAAATATTTAATTGACGGTCACTGACATTGACAGGTGCTTTTCCAATAAAATCATACTTTTTGATTTCATTACGAATAAGAGAACCAACCAAAATTATTAAGTAAACCAACAAAATACCAAAAAAAGTTTTCATTAATTTGTGACCAAAATGAGAACTTTGACAATTACCGTGATGTCCTATACCAAATTGTCCATGGCTCTGACAACAACCATGTTTTTCTTCTGATACAGAAGTCATTGTAGACATGTCAGGTATACTATTTGTTGTATTTCTATTTGTTGTAGTAGAAACAGATTTTTTGACAGACATATTTTTTTAATTAAAATTATTAATTAATTATAGTATAACACAAAAATAAAATGTTGTACAAAATCAAGACTTGAAACTGTGTATATCTTGGAGTAAAATATATTTAATAATTATTTTAAAAAAATATGAACCAAGAAAATTTTGACCCAAGAGAATTAGCAAGTGCATCTGATGATATAAAAAAAATGTTTGATATTGATCAAACTGCTAGAAAAAATAACAACCCAGAAATTACCATAAAAATAGACCAAGAAAACACAGTAAAACTAAAATCTATTATTGAAAGAATTGGCTGGCCGACAAAATCTAAAGTTGGAGAACAGTCTGCACACTATGCTTGGTTATTAGTACAACACGCCGATCAAGATATTGAATTCCAAAAATATTGTTTAGAATCAATGAAAAAAGAACCTACAAATGAAGTACTACAAGAAGACATAGCTTATCTTGAAGATAGAATTCTGGTAGCAGAAAACCAACCACAATTATATGGCACCCAATTTGTAATAGCTAAAGATGAAACATATGGTCCGGAAGAAATATTTGAACCAGAAAATCTAAATAACCGTCGAGCTGAAATGAGTATGGAACCTTTTGAAGAATATGCTGAAACAATGAGGGAAATGTATGAAACATGGAAAATAAATAACAAAAAATCGTCTTCTTAAAGACGATTTTTGTTTTTAATATTCAGTACACAATCCTTTCCTAATCACTGCCTGTCGGCAGTCAGGTGTGTTATCAATGTTTAGACATCAATAATCACTGGCAAAATCACCCACCTTCGCTCTTATTTCATAGAGCTACGGCGGACAAGTCGGACTTAAACATCAATAATCACTGGCAAAATCATTGGACGTTTCTCTGTTTTACTCAACACGAATTGTCCTATTTTGTCACGAATATCATTACGAATTTGATTACTATCAGTCCAAGTAAGTGGATCAGATTTGATGACTAATTGTTTTACTTTTTGTCTGATATCTTCTATCAAATCTTTGTTGTCTTTCAAGAAAACAAAACCGCGAGAAATAATATCTGGATTTTGAATTAAAGCGCCAGTCTTGGAATCAATTGTCGCAATAACTACAAGCATACCATCACCTGCCAAAACTTGTCTATCACGCAAAACAATATTTTGGTTGTCACTCACTCCTAGACCGTCAACAAACACATAATCACTTGGTACTTTTTTATCCAACATTATGGCTGTTTGTTTGTTTACTTCTATTATACTACCATTGTCTGGTACAAAAATATTTTCTTTTGGAAAACCATTTTTGAGAGCCAATTGTTCAGCCTCACGAAGGAAATAATAATTAGCGTAAACTGGTATGAAATATGTTGGTTTGATTTGATCAAGCATGGTCAAAATATCTTCACGAGTGGCATGACCACTAACATGGACATCCATTATTTGACCATGAATTACATTGTCACATTGACGATAAAGATTATCTTTCAAACGTTGAATACTTCTTTCATTACCCGGAATAATAGATGATGAAAAAACTACCGTATCAGTTTTTTTCAATTGGATAAATCTATGTTGTTTACTAACGATACGCATCAGTACAGCATTCTTTTCACCTTGTGCTCCAGTACAAACCACCACTACTTTGTTGTCAGGATAATTTCTAGTATCTTTGATATCTATCAAAACATTTTTGGCCGATTTGATATAACCAAGTTCTTGAGCAACTTTGACATTCATCTTCATACTATAACCATCAAGAGCAACTTTTTTACCTATTTTTTCAGCACATTCTAATACCCAACGAACACGTTCTAACTGAGAAGAAAAAGTACCAATTACTATTCTACCAGGAGAATTCTCCAAAATATTGGAAAGATTTTTATAAATTTCTTCGTAAATACCATGACGCTTATCATTTAGAGCTCCAAGACTCTCCAACATCAACACCGTTGGTTTTGGTAGTTTACTTAGTTCATCATAATTGATATGAGTTACACCATTTATATCACGAGCCAAAGTCCAATCACCTGGATGAATAATAGTACCATTTGGAGTTTCCAAAATTATACCTACAGCGTCCATGATAGAATGCTCCACTTGAAAAAATTTGACAGTAAACTTACCAAGTTTGATGACATCTGTCAAACCGTTGACACGAATTGTTCGAAGTTTTTTGGCAGTATCTTTCTTATAATCATCTTGCTTGTGTTTGATAAGAGCAAGTGTCAGATCTTTGCCAACAATTATAGGATTACCAAGCTTTTCAAGCAATATTGGAGCTGCTCCAATATGATCAAGATGACCATGAGTAAAGACTACACCACGAATATTTTTTAGTTTGTCTTCCAAATATTTGGTATTAGGAATAATATAATCAATACCTGGCATATCTTCTTCTGGAAACTGTATACCCATATCTATAATTACAATATCTCCGTCGTATTCAAAGACGGTCATATTGCGACCAACTTCTTCACAACCACCAATAGGGATAATACGCAAATTTTTTGAATTTGCCATAGGAATACTCTTTAGAGTAACCATAGGTTTAGGCCTACTATTATATCTAACAGACTGAATATTTTTGCGCTTATGCATACTGCCACTATTAGCAGTAATAGATGAGCTACTTTGACTGCGAGAGCCAAAAGTTCTGTTGTTTTCAACATTTTGTTTTACTTCTCCAGTACTAACAGGGGAAGGTCTTCTACCATAAGTAGAAGTATTTTTTCTAATCATAAAAATTAAAAAGAATTAATAAATAAATTAAATTGGAAGCCTTTCAAATGATTGAAAAATTTCACAAAAATGTTGATAGATAAAATCTAGCAACAATTATAAGATTTTATTTTTTGAAGTAAACTACACAAAAAAATATATGAACTTTTTGTATAATAAAAAAATATAAACTATCAGACAAAAAATTGTCTGTTTATAGAATACAGATTTAACGCCTACCTGCCGGCAGGTAGAAATCAAAAATGAAAAAATTCGTCCAATCTGTACTCTATTTTTTAATGAACTACCTCGCAACAAAATGCGAGAAATTAAACCTTGTTTGTTTTTGGTAGATTAAATAAGAAAATTATCTTTGAAATTTCCAGATTTTTTTATTCTTTATATACCACTCAGCTACATTTACTAATCTATCTGCTGGATGAGCAATACGCTCCACATCAAAATTATGAATACTGTCTGATAAAGCATAAGTATAAGTCGGTACAAAAAGAAAGATTGCTGGGACATCTGCCAAAATAGTTTTTTGCAAATCACTATATTCTGTTGCTAATTCATTATTATCTTTGGTACTTCTAATTTTATCAAGCAAATCGTCAACACTTCTCTTTGCATAGCCAGAAAAATTGAGACCAGGATAATTTATCTGAGAAGAATGCCAAAATGGATATTGATCAGGATCACTTCCCACAATAACACCATAAAGTAAAATATCATAATCATGAGTCTTCAAAACTTGTCTAACAAAATCATTAGAATCCACTAACTTTACATTTACTTTTATACCAACATCTTGCAAATAACCAGAAATAAGTTGAGCTATTTTAGTATATTCAAGATTAGCTGAGGTTACAAGATTCAATTCCACAATTTTTGATTTATCATTTTTATCAGTATAACGATAAAATAATTGTGCTTCATCCAAACTATTGTTTACTTGATCCACAATTTGTTTTTTTATTTCATCTAGATTGGTGGTATTTGTCACATCTAAAACTGTACTTGTATTTGTAATAGATTCAATAGTAGTACTCGTTATTTTTGTTTGTTCTTTAAAAGCTAAAACTTGATTATTTACCAACAATGTATGGTAATCTTCGGTAGAAATACGAGGATAATATTTATCTAATAATTTGTTAGCTTCATCTACAGAAAAATTGACACCTGACAAATTTGAATCAAATCCTGGGAAACCTTCCAAAATAGGACCATTAATAAGTTGAGCTTCATTGTTCAAAACATCATTGACAATCCTTGTTTTATCAATTGCTTCAGACAATGCCAAACGTACCTCTTGTTCTCCCAAAACATCTTTGTTCATATTATAAAACAAAGCTGTATATTGAGGTAATTTCAAAGTATGCAAATCAATATGTTTACGTGTTACTTTATCTCTATATTCAAAAGGTACAAAACTCATACCATCTATTTTTTGTTCACGAAGTGCAGTTACTAGACCATCAGGACCATCATAGTCATTGTAAAAAACAAAAGAAAAAGTTTTTAGATAAGCAGGCTGTCTATAAAAATCTACAAAACGACTTAAAGTAACTTTGTTGATAACCCCACTAGAATTTTTGATAAGTTTACTAAACATAAAAGGTCCAGTACCGATTGGTTGCAAATTACGTTGTGCTAACTTTATTTTGTCTGGAGAAACTCCTGACCAAATATGCTGTGGTAAAATTCCTATAGTTAAAGTAGACAAAAATGATGGAAAGGCTTCATTTAATATAAATTTGATAGTATCATCATCTATTTTTTCTATTTTAATATTGTCAAAACTTACTTTGAAAGGAGAACCAACTAAGCTATCTTGAATGGTATCAAAAGTAAAAATAACATCGTCAACAGTAAATTTTTGACTATCGTGCCAAAATACTCCTTGACGTAATTTGAAAGTATATTCTTTTTTGTCAGCACTTATATCATAGCTACTAGCCAAATCTGGAACTAAATTACGATTTTTGTCATAACGCATGAGACCAGTATAAATCATATTTACCAAATCTTGATCTACTTCATTGAGACTAGAAAAAAGTGGATTGATAAGTTGTGGCGATCCCAAAACACCTTCAACATAGTCTCCACCAACTTTTGGTACTTCTACACCATATCTATTTGACAAGACATTGAGACACCATACAACACTAACTAACAACATAATCAATGCTGAGAAAAAAACCAATTTTTCAGAGCCTGACAAAACTTTGTTTATATTAAAAAACTGACGTATAGAAAGAAAGTTGCTTTTACGCATTTTCTTCATAAGTGTCAAATCATCTTTTTCAAGACGATCAGAATTGTGATTACGTTTCAGATTTTTTACTATTATCTGCCACGTTTTTTTGAAAAAAGAAAACACAGAAAAAAAATTACTACAAGATTAGAGAAGAAAAAAATAAAAACTAAAAATTTGTATATTTAGACTACGACGACAAAATTAGAAAAGTAAATTTACAATAGCTAAAAGAAAAAATAATACAGAAACAACGATGGTTATTTGATAAAGTACTTTGTCAATGCCACGTCTAGTAGTATGAATAGTTCCAGAACCACCAAAAGCTGAGCCTAGACCAGTACCTTTTTGTTGCAAAAGTACTACAATTATAAGTACAATAGCTAAAATAATTTGGATTATTTGTAAAATTTGTTTGAGCATAGTTTTTTTAGAGACTAACTATATTATACAACAACAATAATAAAAAGCAATCAAGTGAACTAATCCTAACAGAACTAAGGCTTTTTGTCAATAATAGAGTCAAAAGAAAAAGAATTTTGAAATAATACTACCATGTTCGTAGGGACAGGTCGACTTGTCCGCCTAGGGTGGAGACCTGTCCCTACCATTTTAGTAAAATAAAACATTTTGTTCAAAGATAGTTCAACCTCGTAGCTGTCCATCATAGAGCGGAAAGCTGCTAATCAAAATTTATTTTTTTATGAAATGTGATTAGGTGATATAGTGTGTTGCGGCACTGTTGACAAAAGCAAAAATATGTTATAATATAAGCACCATTTATTTACACACAAAATATGCCTAAACAATCAAAATTTTGGAAGTATTTATTTATATCATTAGGTATTATTATTGGCTTGATTTTTATAATATTTTTGGGATTTTTTATCTATTATTCTATCCAATTCAAATATGGAAATAACAATGATATCCAAAAAATAACCAAAAAATATGAACCAAATTTTAGTACAGCTATAGACAAAAATGCACCACAAAATATAAGTGACTATAGCAAACTACTCCAAAAATACAATCCAACAATAGGGGCCAAAGACGCCAAAATAACTATTATGGCTTTTATAGATTTTGAGTGTCCATATTGCCAAGCAAGTTATCCTATTTTTGCCCACGTTTTAGAAAAATACAAACCAGTTGTTCAGGTTGTCTTCAAAAATTTACCTCTTACAGAAATCCACCCCAACGCTACACTAGCAGCTATTGCAGGGACTTGTGCCAACGAACAAAACAAATTTTGGGAATATTATGATCAGATTTTTACTGCCAAAAAACTAGATACTGACTCTCTCTATAACTATGGCACAAATATTGGACTTGATATAAACAAATTTGACCTTTGTGTCAAGAGTCAAAAATATGTTGACAATATTGAACGCGATCTGACAGATGCTGTAAGTATTGGTTTGCGTGGTACTCCTACCTATATTATAAATGGTGAAATTGTTGAAGGTAATATTACTGCCGATGAATGGGACAAATTAATTATCAAAAATTTAAACAAATAAAATACTATGCAGAAAAAAATATTTCTCACTTTAGTATTAATTTTTTTGTTAATCCCAAAAACAAGCTTTGCAGCATTAGACCAAAGATGTTGGCTGGAAGAGGACTGTAAAAAATTCAGAGAAACTTTTGGCTCTGTTGATGCCATTGGTGGATTCTATAGCGCCGACCTACATATGGATGCCAAAGAGGCTTGTAAAACAGGAGCTGATGGTAAAGATTTCACTGGTAGAAATATTGGTTTTTGTTTACCGGCCGGAGAGACTGTTACTTCTATATCTTTTGGTGGCAGAACAAAATTTAGTAATATTGGTGAATTCATAAAATTCATTTATCAATACGCTTTCATAATCGGTTCAGTAATTGCCGTGATGGTCATCATCGTCGCCGGTGTCATGTATATTTTTTCTGGTGGCAATTCTGATACAGTCGGCCAAGCCAAGAAAAAAATCTACGGAGCCATCACTGGACTAGTACTCATGGCATTGTCTTTTACAATCCTCAAGACTATCAATCCTTATCTGGTAGAGCTTAGGTTACCAAGTATCTGGGCTATCAATACTAGTGGTATTGCTCCAGTAAATTGTGAAAGTTTGGATCAAGGTCCCAAAAAAGTTACCATGATAGCTTTGGCAAAAAATCAATCTGCAACAACTCCACCCACAGATTTGGCAAGTGCAAAATTTTTTATTCCCGATAGTACTACAGCCGACAAAACTTCAATCTGTGGCAATGATTATTATGTGAATAAAACTGGTGGACAGACTTGTGGAGGAAATTCGTGTCTAAGTGATGGACAAGTTTGCTACCAAAAACCAATAGCTAGTAGTAAAGCCTGTAATACTGCCAATATAGCTGGTATTGTCTATTCTTCATCTGTTACAGACAACTTCGTTCAAAAAAATACTTTAGCCATTATTTTAAGTACTGTATTTGGTGAAGGATGGGAATGGAAATGGCTAACGGATGATGGTAAAAATGATATAGACATAAAAGCTGTATGTAAAAATGGTAAACTTGAAGATTTAAGTATAGACACCAAAGATCCTAGCGAAGAAATCTACATAAATAGTGACAAACTAATTCAAGAGTTTTTCTCAATTATACCACCATCAAAAATAAACCATAACTACTGTAGTGGAGACGGCGAAATCAAAGGTTTTGTACTTTTTCTCTCTATCAACGAAGAAGGATCTTTCAATAATGATGAACATTATTTTGGTATTGATAGGGCAACAGGACAAGCAATAGATCTAGCTGATGATGGGGATGATCTAGAGGATGATCTTTTTATCTCCACTGGTACGGGTATTTCTATGACTGATTTTTTCTTAAGCCCAGCCCTTAACATTGCTCTAAAACCATATGCAAAACCAGCAGCTCAAGTCCTCTCAAAAAATATTATAGACAAATACTTGATAAAAGCTGAGGAACTAAAAAAAGGTATTTATTTTCATATTGATATAGACAAGATATGTGATGTGGATAATCTATCTGACTTTACCAGATGTTATGCAAAATTTGGCTATTCCCCACCAAAATAAGTAAATAGAAACTAACGCCATAAACAAAACTAAAACAAATATGCCAGACAAAATAAAAGTTATCAACGCCCGAGTCCACAACTTGAAAAATGTATCAGTTGAAATACCAAAAAACAAACTCACAATCATCACCGGACTTTCCGGATCAGGAAAGTCCTCTCTGGCTTTTGATACTATTTATGCCGAGGGTCAACGTCGCTACGCTGAGAGTCTCAATGCTTATGCCAGACAATTTATGGATATGCAAGACAAACCAGATGTTGACGAGATCCAAGGTTTGTCCCCTACTATCGCCATCAACCAAAGAAACTTTGCCAAAAATCCTAGATCTACTGTCGGCACTACTACCGAAATCTATGATTACTTGAGGTTACTTTTCGCGCGCATTGGCAAACAATGGTGTCCGAAGTGCCACATCCCTGTGGACTTTTTCAATAAAGGCAGAATTATTGAAGAAATTCGTAAACAAAAGAAAAAAAATCCAGCCCTGTTACTTCTCTCCCCTGTCATCCGTCAACAAAAAATAAATTTGAAAAATTTGAAAATAAAAATAGAAAAGACTGGCTATAGTAATTTGTTGATTAATGGCGTCAAAGTTCAAATAAAAAATCTAAGTAATTTCAAATTCAACCCTATTTATCTCTATGACATAGATATTTTGATTGACAAACTAAGTGAGATTCCAGCTAGTGATTTGTCTGCTCATATTGAAAAGGCTCTTGATTATTCCAATGGTTTTGCAAAATTATACGATGGAGACAAAGATGAAACAATCAGCTATTCAGAAATACCAATGTGTAGCCAATGTGCTGGCACCTTCAAAGCTGTTGAACCACGCACTTTCAGTTTCAATAGTCCTTATGGTGCTTGTCCACGCTGTACTGGTCTTGGCAAAACTCTAGAGGTAGATGCTGATCTTGTCATACCAAACCCAAAACTCACGCTTGCTGAAGGTGCAGTCCAACCATGGACTAGATTAGTTGGTAATCAAACACACTACCAAGAACTGATCACCAAAGTAGCTGAGACTCACGAATTTTCAATAGATACTCCTGTTGAACAACTATCTCAAAAAATAATGTCTATACTTTTGTATGGCACAGATGGTCAAGAATATGATCTCAACGGCAAGAAAACCATTTACGAGGGTGTCATACCAAATCTTACCAACAAATATTTGACTAGTAAATCTGAATATGTCAAAAAAGAAATTGAAGCTTACATGCACGAAAAATCTTGTTCAGTTTGCAACAAGAAAAGACTGAAAGAAGCAAGTCTTTATGTTAAAATTGTTGATCTTAGTATTTCAGATATTGTGGAAATGAGTATTAGTGAAGCTCTAGCTTTCTTTACTAGTATTGAAAATAAAAAATCTGACATTCTAAAAAAATTAGATATCAAAGAACAAGAAGTAGCTACTTCTATTGCCAAAGAAATCAAACGCAGACTAGACCACATCAACAAAGTTGGTCTTAGTTACATTACTCTTGATCGTTCAGTCAGTACACTATCTGGTGGTGAATCTCAAAGAGTCCGTCTTTCTACTCAACTATCAGCAGGATTATCTGGCATCATCTATATTCTTGATGAACCTTCTATTGGTCTACATCCAAAAGACAATGATAAACTGATTGAAACTCTGAAATCTTTGCGCGACTCTGGTAATACTGTAATCGTAGTTGAGCATGATCGAGCTATTATGGAAGCCGCTGATTATCTCATTGATATTGGTCCTGGTGCTGGTGAATATGGTGGTGAAATAATGGCTTGTGGTACACCAGCTCAAGTCAAAAAAGATGGTAAATCTATGACTGGACGCTATTTGAGCAAAAAAGAAAAAATAGATATTCCCAAAAAACCTCGCCAAGGCAATGGCAAAGAAATAATTATTCAAGGAGCCAAAGCCAACAATTTGAAAAATATTGAAGTAAAAATTCCTCTTGGCAAACTGGTTAGTATTACTGGTGTCTCTGGCTCTGGCAAATCTACACTTATTCTTGATATTTTGAGTAAAGAATTATCCAAAAGATTTTATCGTGCCAAAGATGAACCAGGTCTACACAAAGCTATCAAAGGGCTAAGTAATATTGACAAAGTTATTACTATTGACCAAACTCCCATTGGTCGTACTCCTCGTAGTAATCCTGCTACTTATACGGGAATATTTACTCTCATCCGCGATTTGTTTTCTGAACTACCAGAGTCAAAAATGTTTAGCTATAGTGCTGGTACTTTTAGTTTCAATGTGAAGGGTGATGGACGCTGTGAAGCTTGTGGTGGCGAAGGCTATGTCACTATTCCTATGCATTTTTTGAATGATGTTTATGTAGAGTGTAATGAATGTCATGGCACCAGATATACCAAAGACGTTCTTGAAATTCACTACAAAGAAAAAAACATTGCTGAAATTCTCAATATGACTGTAGAGGAATCCTACAAATTCTTCATGCACAACAAAAACATTGCTGAGAAATTGCAAATCCTCCGCAATGTCGGACTAGGTTATTTACAACTTGGTCAGCCAGCCACCACTCTCTCCGGTGGTGAGGCCCAACGTATCAAACTATCTACTGAGCTTTCTCGTCGCTCAACTGGCAAGACTCTTTATATTCTTGATGAACCAAGTACTGGTCTACATTTTGAAGATATCAAAAAACTTTTACATGTCTTGAATCAACTAGTGGACAAAGGCAATACTGTACTTATTATTGAACACAATCTAGACATTATCAAATCTAGTGATTGGATTATTGATTTAGGCCCTGAGGGTGGCAAAGAAGGTGGCGAAGTTGTAGCACAAGGTGTAGTCAATGATGTAATAAAAGTGAAAAGAAGTTGGACTGGAAAGTATTTGAAGAATATTTTGTAGAATTAAAAAATATATGAAAAATAAAACTTCCTTGTCTATCTTTGAAAATTTCAAAGTCCGTCGTATTTATGATGAAAAAAAAGAAATATGGTATTTTTCAGTTGTGGATATTGTAGCTATTCTCACTGAACAATTTGATTATCAAACTGCCAGAAAATATTGGAATAAACTATCTGAACGTCTGAAACAAGAAGGAAGTGAAGTGGTGACAAATTGTCACCGGTTGAAAATAGTAGCTCAAGACAGCAAAATGAGAGAGACAGACGTCGCTGATGTCGAAACTTTGTTGAGGCTAATTCAATCTATACCTAGCAAAAAAGCCGAACCAATCAAACTTTGGCTCGCCAAAGTTGGTTATGAAAGGATGCAAGAAATGATAGATCCAGAAAAAGCTCTCAACCGTTCACGTGAATATTGGCAAAAACAAGGTAGAAGCACCAAATGGATCCAACAAAGAATGATGAGGCAAGAAACCAGAAACAAGTTGACTGACTATTGGAGTGATCATGGTGTAAAAAAAGGCGACGAGTTTGCCATACTAACCAATATTATTCATCAAGAGTGGTCAGAATTGTCAGTGAAAGATCACAAAAATTTGAAAGGACTCAAAACTCAAAATCTACGAGATCACATGACTGAAGCCGAGTTGATTTTCACAGCTCTAGCAGAATTATCTACTCGTCAAATTGCTGATCATACCAAGGCAGAAGGATTAGAACAAAACAAAGTGCCTGCCAAAAAAGGTGGCAAAATAGCCAAAGATGCTCGCAGAGCTTTGGAACAAAAAACTGGTAAATCTATAGTAACTGGTGAAAATTTTTTAGCTAACAAAAAAACAAAAAAAACTTTGTCATAAAGTTTTGAATTATTGCAAAAAATGCAACAACTCAAACATCTAAAAATTCCTAATAATTAGAAAGTAATGAACAAAAAACGCACTTTACTAAATAATAATCGTGAAAATCCCTATTTTTCATGATTTTTTATCTTTATAGCACTAAAAACGTGAAAATAAAAAATAAAATCAAATAACTCCGGGGATTTTGAGGGGGAAAGCTGTTTGAGCGTGCGTCGCTAGATGAATTTTGACCTTACCTACACGAGAAAACGCGAGTTCTTTCCCCTTCAAAACTTTTTGTTACTTTTTAGTTATAAAAAGTAAAGACATTGTATTTGAATTATTTCTTTCAATTTTTTCTATGATATAATAAACAAAAACAGAGCTGAAAAGTTCTGTTTTAAAAAGTTGCAAATAGTTTTTTAGAGTGTTAAGATTAGATATATAAATAAAATAAACTCATGAAAAAAATAATCTTTTTGACAATTAGTTTAATAATTATAACTATCTTAATTTTTGTATTTTTACCTAAAAAACAAAATCCAAAAATAATTGAAATACAAAAACCTCCAATAGTTGATCATTTTGCCTGTGGCGATTATTGTCCTAATCCACGAGAACAATATATGGTAAAAATCTACGAAGGAATTACTGACGAAGCTGAGTGCCAAAAAATTGGTGGCACACCCTACTCTTATCGTGGTTGGGTTGAAGTCCATATTTGTCTTGCAGAACAAAAATAAATTTTAATTAATGAATTACCTCACAGCATTGTGCCCAAGGCTGATCAGTCCTCTGGCTGAAGCTATGAAGAATTAAACCTTGTCCGCCTTGGGCGGATTCAAACAAAAAACCACTCTTGAAGAGTGGTTTTAAATTTTTCAAAATTATTTAGCTTCAACTTTTGTTTCTTCCTTTTTAGCTACAATTTTTTCTTTTTTTACTTCTTTGCCATTTTCTTGTTTTACTTCTTTCAATTTTTTCTTGTAAGTTCGTAAGAAATATGGACGAGATTGTGTTACTTTCATTTGACGAACTAGCTCAATCTTGTCAATAACTGGGGAAAAGACAGGGTAAATCTTTTCTACACCAATGCCATCAGATACTTTACGAACAGTCATGGTAGCACCAGATTCTTTGCCATGTTTGACAGCAATTACCATTCCTTCATAAATTTGAATACGCTCTTTTTCTTCTCCTTTAGCATTTGTTTCCTTTATTTTTTGATGAACTCTGACAATCATTCCTGACTTGATTTCATCTCGGATGTCTTTGATTTCTTTGGACATATTATTTTATTTTATGAGAGGTTGGTAGTATTTACTCCAACATACAGAATTTATAATAATCTAAATTTGAATTGCAGAGACATTTTACAAAATTTTTCCCTTTTTGTCAAGAGGAAAGAGGTCTCTAATCAGACTTTCAACTTTATCCACTGATTCAAGCAATCGTCCTTCGGTATTTTCTACTTCGTAGTCATAGATATTACGATATTTTAGCCATTCTTTGGTGTATTTCATCCTCTCTGCCACATAGGCATCATCGGCTTTGTCACGACGTCTAATACGACTTTCTAACACATCCAATGGGGCATTTATAAATATGGCAACGATGTTTGATATCAATTTCTTGGCTTTGATTACTCCTTTGTATTCTATTTTCCAAATACCTACTTTTTTACTATTTTCTACCCTTCTCAATTCATCAAAAGTTACACCATAGAGATGTCCATTGTATTCCTCTGCATGTTCAAAAAATTTTTTACTTTTCACTTTTTCCAAAAATTCTTCTTTGTTAATAAAAAAATATGGATGACCTTCAGTCTCACCAGGACGCATTGGCCTAGTTGTGGTTGTTACTACTCTTTCTAAAACAATTCTATCTGATAATTTTTCGATGATACTATCTTCCCCTACCCCCGATGGTCCAGAAATAATGATAATAGAATATGGTTTTTCCATAAAAAATGTTTTAAAGAAGAATAGCTTTTAAATTAGTCATCCCGACTACATTCATTCACTATCGTTCATTCATTCCGCTCGGGATGACGAATATAATTGGTTTATTTTTAAACTAAATTTTTTAAATAATTTTTCAATTCAACTGGAATATTTTTGTCAAAACTAACACGCTTACCTTGCAAATCTGTAAATTCAAGATGTTTAGCATGCAAAAATAATCTATTCAATTCTTGATCACTTTTTTTGATAAGTTTTTTGTTGATATAAAGTCTATCTCCTACAACAGGATGACCAATGGCAAACATATGAACTCTAATTTGATGTGTTCTACCAGTATGTATTTTAACCTTTAGTAAAGTAAATCTTTTGTATTTTTTTTCTACCCAATATTCAGTCAAAGCTTCTTTACCATCTTGAATTTTGGTAATATTTCTTAATTTCATTTTGTCTATTTTTGGTCTAGATACCATCCGACCATCATCACCTCGGTCAATTTCAAAATCTATAGTGTTATAATCTTTGTTAAATTCTCCATAAACCAAAACACTATATACTTTATCTATTTGTCTTTCTTGAAACTGTCTTTTTAAACTAGAAAAACTTTTTTGATTACGAGCCACAATCAACACTCCAGAAGCATCTTTATCCAAACGATGAACAATACCTGGTCGTACTTCGTTATCCCCTATTTTTTTTATTTCTGGATATTTATCAACCAAAATATTACTAAGAGTATTTGTTTCACCTGCTTGAGTTGGATGAACAAGAATTCCAGCTGGTTTGTTGACCACAATATAATCTTTGGTTTCTCCTAATATTTCTAGTTTGGGTAATTTTTTATTTGTTTTTTTACTAGATTGTGATTTTTCTGACAAATCTATTACTTCAACATTTTTGACTGAGGTAAGCCTTTCTCCAGCTTTTTTTGGAGTTCTACCATCAATAGTCACTTGTCCTAAGATAATCATCTTCTGAATTTGTGAACGACTTATAGCTGTCTGTTCAGCCAAAAAAACATCTAAACGCTCAGCACGTTTATCTTCTGGAACTGGGAAAATTTGTCTATTTTTAGTATTTTTCATAAGTAACATGAGTATAACCCAAAAGACTTGAAAAAACAAGAGTTTTCTGCTATACTCTACTTGGTTCCCCGCCCAAGGCGGGTCCGCCTTGGGCGAAAAAAACTCAAAATTAATAAAAGAAGGCCAGTAGCTCAGTTTCAGCCAGAGGCTGATTAGCCTCTGGCTGAGGTTAGCCCCGCCTTTCGCGAAGGGCGGGGTATAACGTTGGGGTCTCGATGGTTTCAAAATAAAAAATACAAGAGGGCCAGTAGCTCAGTTGGTTAGAGCACAACGCTTATAACGTTGGGGTCGATGGTTCAAGTCCATCCTGGCCTACAAAAGTAAAAAACAAAATAAAACTTAATAAAGTAGCTCAGTTTCAGCCAGAGGCTGATTAGCCTCTGGCTGAGGTTAGCCCCGCCTTTCGCGAAGGGCGGGGTATAACGTTGGGGTCTCCCGATTCAATCGGGACTGGCCTACAAATTTATTCAAAAAAATGTTATAATAAAAATATAACAATAATATTTATATGTCTTTTACAAAAAGTATCAAAAAACTTAAAGAGGAAGCTCAAAAACAAATGAGTCATTCTTTTGATCCTCTTCATGATTTACGCCATGTAGAAAGAGTAGTTGAAAATACCAAAAAAATTTCACAAAATATCAAACTTTCTCAAAAAGAAAGAGACTCTCTAGAGCTTGCTGCTTGGTGGCATGATGCTAGTCGTGCCTTATCCAACAAACCTTCCATGATTTGGATGGCACTTTTTGATGACAACCTTTCTGCTTTTGCTTTATTATTTTATGCTATTCGTTATCGTGTGTTAAATAGTGTAGCAATCAGAGCATTTGTTATACTTATGTGTAGTGGCATGGTTACAGGCAAATTCATGACCAAAATTTTTGCTAGTCAAAGAACCAGACTAGTATTAAACCTTCTAAAGGATGCTGATATGATGGATGTTTTGAATATCCAACGTTTTTATGAAGCTGGTCATCTTGCAAAATTATCCAAAAATAATTTAAGAAAATTTCGCACTTTAATTTGGTTTAGTCTCCATACCAAAATTTTGGAAATGAAAACTATAGAAGCTAGAGTATATATTGAAGAAACTATCAAAAATTTTATTAATTGGCTTTGTGATACAGAAGTTTATTTGTGGCATAAAGAAAACTTTGGTCAAGAATGGTTAGAAAAAACTTTACTTCAACTTGAAAATAGATTAAATAGCATTATTGAATTAAACAATATCAGCTACGCGGTAGCAAACTAACAAAATATAATTTTGTTAAAGAAAATAAATTTTATTAAACTACTAGCCAACTGGCTAGTTTTTATTTTTTATAGTAAACATAAAATAAATAAGTGCATCATTTTTTTATAATTATGACCAAATCCAAAATGAAAAGCTATTTTTTTGTTTTTTTAAAGAGACAAAATAAATTACAAAAAAAAGAAAAATAAATACAATGTTTCAAAAAAATTATAAAATAAAAATAAAATTATATCCTTAATATAACAAAATGCTCTCTAAAAAAGTATTATTTACTATATAAAAATATTTATAATTATTTAATTTCAAAAAAATGTTTTTATCTTTTATTTTTTATAAAAAAAAAGTTATGCACAGCTTTTTGAAAAAACCTATTTCAAAAAATACAAAAATAAATTATACTATATAGTATCAAAGGTCGTAATATATTTTTCACAAAAAATATAAAAAGTTTTTTCATCGATGCTTGTCATGTAAAAACTTCAAAGATGTACACAAATTTATTTTGGTGTGTACCATGGTCACGTCAAAGTGAACATCAATTAACTTAAAAATGTGAGGAGGTGAACTTTATGCCAGCAAAAAAGAAAACAGTAGCTAAACGTAAACCAGCTGCTAAGAAAAAAGTAGCTAAACGTAAACCAGCTGCTAAGAAAAAAGTAGCTAAACGTAAGAAAAAATAATATTTTTTTCTTATACAAAAAACACTCTCGTAAGGGAGTGTTTTTGTTTTAATTAAAATATTATTTTAATCATCAGTAATCTATACAGCCACTGTTTTACAAATCCAAAATTTCTTGTCCGACTTCTCTATCTTGAAAAACTTTTACTACACCAAACACTCCATCATATCCTGGCTTCACAAAGATATTTCCATTACGTACACGATCAATCGCTACAGCAATATCTTTACCACCAACTTCAGAAATTTTTTTCAAATTAGCTTCTAATAAAATTAGAAATTCATTACCAATATTTTTTATCAAATTATTATAAGTTTCTAATACACGTTTGGTACCAACACCACAACTATAAGTATCCGCAATAACTTCTGCTAGAGGAACAATGCTTCTGTAAGGTATTTTATTTTTACCAACAATTATTGTTTCTTCTACAGTCCTATCTGACAATTCAAAAACTCTATTTTCTACCCCAATAATTAATTTCTTATGACATTTTGGACAAAGTCCTTTATATTTTTTTGTTTCTTCTGGCGAACAAGAAAAATTACAAACAGCATGCCCATCATAATGATACTTCCCTTCTTCAGGAAAAAATTCTAAAGTATGTAAAAACTTTTTTTTATCTCCAACATCAATAATTCTTTTTATTTCATTATAAGTAATATCTTTTTCTGAATTAAAATCAAAAACATTTGCTTCTCTACCTAATTTGGCGTTGCTATGTGCGTCAGAATTAGATATAAGCGTAATATTATCCAAAGCTGATAAACGCCAATTCATAATAGGATCACTTGATAGACCAGTCTCTATGGCTCGTACGTACGGTGTCAATTCTTCAAAAGCATCTTCAAGTGAATCATATCCACCTTTGGAACCAAAAATACCAAACCATGGTGTCCAAGCATGCGCCGGAATCATCATCATACGTTCATCAGTCTCAAGCATTAACTCCAAAATTTCTTTGGAAGTAAGACCAAGTATTGGACGACCATCTGATTTCAAATTAAAACCTCTCTTTTCTAAAGTATTATTAAATTTTTCTGCAACTTTTAGACTTGGTGCAAAAACTAACAAATGAATTCTACGCGTTTTGTCTTTATGTTTTCTAATTGAAGCTAACTCTGTACCAATAATAAATCTAGTTTTACTAGAATTGTCTTTTAATTTATAAATCCCTGCATTATCTTCTACCAAACTATCTTTCATATGTGCAAACCATTTTGGATGTGTAAAATCCGAAGTGGCAACAATATCAATTCCCTTTGTTTCACAAGTCTTAGCAATTAAAGGCAACTCCAAACTTTTGGAACAAGCACGAGAATATTTGGAATGGATATGAAGATCAAGCACTTTTTTCATAGCAAGTTATTAATAAAAATGACAAATATCAAAGCTCAAATTCCAAATCAAATCCAAATTAATAAAAAAAAATATTTTTAATTTTTGTCATTATGGTTTTATTTGTTATTTGGATTTTGTGATTTGAAATTTGTTTATTACTTGTATCTTGTAATTTATAGATACTCAATTTCACCATCATCTAACCTTCTAATCCCTACATCATTATTCACTTCTTCCAAAATTTGAG
Organism: Candidatus Magasanikbacteria bacterium CG1_02_32_51; assembly: GCA_001871435.1. GTDB lineage: Bacteria > Patescibacteriota > Patescibacteriia > Magasanikbacterales > UBA922 > UBA1557. Next base: position 11,696 of record MNVC01000045.1, on the reverse strand, counting down.
CAACAAGTCCGGGTACACGAGCAATAACAAAAACTCCATTACCAATACTACTTTCCAACTTCATATCACACAAAATAGCAGCGATGGCCCCATCAGCATTGAGAGGCAATTTTTTGGAAGATATTTCATTTAAGTTTTTTTCTATTGCCAAAGCCAATTCGCAATGTACACCAAAAATTTCATTTTCCTTTGCTAAAGAAAAAAGTTTCAAAGTGCGAGGATCAGTGTCTATAAAAAATTTATGTCCAAACCCTAATACATACTTTTTTTCTTCTTTCATTTTGGTAAGTAAACTTGATAAATCTTTTTCTTCCACATGTTCATAAAAAAAATCCATAGCTTGAGAAATAACTACACCATGTCTCTCACCAAGACCAAGCAATCCTGCAGCCACAGAAGCATGCAAAGAATTTTTGGCAGAAGCTGAAATACGAGCAATCATGGCTGAAGCTGTAGCAGGACCATGATCAATGATTGAACTCAATATTGCTTCAAACATTTTACTTGCCTTTTCATTTGGCAATTTGCTAGTAAGTAGGAAAAAAATATTTTGAGCAAAAGTATTTTCCTCCATCAATTTTTCCAAATTTTGTCCATAAATTATTTCTTGTCCATTTTCTACTTTGGTTATTCTTGTTTGAAATTTCATATTATTATTTATCCTGACCCGCCGAATCGGCGGGGAGGGATCTGTAGACCCTGCGTACTATTTAATTAAATTATAATTTTACCGAAGTGTTGTAATTGACGACTTCTCTCAAGCAAATGGATTAATAAGTTCTACTAAATCTTCATATCTATCAGCAATCATAACACCAACTTTGTTAAGGGCTTCTGATTTCTCCAAAGCTCCTTTACCCCTCTCCACAATCGCTCCAGCATGACCAATATTCATACCTTCTGGCAAAGTACTGGCAAACTTACCACCAATGTAAATAGCTAAGGGTTTAGAATATTGTTTATTTTTTATCAAATCTACTATTTCAAATTCGTAGCTTCCACCATGCTCACCAAAAATTATTACAGCTTCTGTCTGTTCATCTTTTTCAAAAAGTTTTAACAAATCTACATAAGTTGTACCCATGAGTAAATCTCCACCCACATGCACAGCCGTACTTTGTCCTAATCCAGCTTTACGCACTTGCCAAGAAACTTCATTGGTCATACCACCAGAACGAGAAATAATCCCAATACTACCTGGAGTAAATATTTCATCAGCTTGCTCTTTTGGTCCACCAACTACACCAATCCGACCAATGCCTGGCGCGATTAGCCCTAGTGAACTTGGCCCGATAATTTGAATATTTTTTTCTTGTGCCGCAGCTAGACAATAAGCCGTATCACGAATTGGGATACGCTCAACAATAGTATTGATTTGAGGAATATCAGCTTCTACTGCTTCCATGATTGCTGCTTTAGTTGCAAATGGTGGTACATAAATAGTCGTGGTAGTTATATCTGGAAATTTTTTTACTGCTTCAGCCACAGTATTGAAGACTGGTTTACCGAGCACTTCTTCTCCACCTTTACCTGGACGTACACCACCAACGACATTTGTGCCATATTCTAGCATAGCTCTTGTAGCCTTCTCACCTTCGTTGCCAGTGATACCTTGGACTAAGACTTTGGTATTTTTGTTGATTAGAATTGACATAATTATTTTTTCTTAAACAATTTTTTTATAAAAAAACCAATTATAAATAAACCACTAAACAAAGCTATAAAAAAAATTGCTTGTGAAATAATAACTCTCGTATTTGATGGTAAATTTTTATAAGGGTATGTTAAAAAACTCTCACAAGTTGCGTAACCAGAGTATTCTCCAGCACCATAATTTAATAATTTTTTCCCATTACAGCATACTTCATAACCTTGCACTATATGACCATTCTCAACACAAGAGGTTGGTTTTCTAAACTCAACACCACAAGTTCCGTGCAAAAAAGTATCTGATGAACATTTACTACCATCAGGAAAAACACAAATTCTTGGTTGACAACCATTTCCTTTCTCTAGATTATACCCTTGCTTCTCACAAAAATAATCATCATTATAGTTATCTCTGCAAGTAACGGCAATACTTGAAAATGGAAACAAAACAAAAAAACTAAATACTAAAAATATATAAACTTTTTTCATATCAATTTTTATTTATTAAATCAGCCAAAACCTGAGCAGTCTCACTCATACTTATTTCTTTCCCAAATATTTTTATATTCAAATTATTTCTTTTAGCACAATCTGCCAACAATTTCATTCCTTCTTTGTCATGAGGTCCAGCCCGACGCACGACTATTGGAAAGGCAGGTTTGATTTTATCTAAGGCATCCACAATACCCTTGAAGGTTTCCTCTACATTGGTAAAATTAGCCACAACTCCGCACATCCATAGACCTTTTATTCCTGATTTAGACAAAACAATTTTGGCCAGTGCATAGACTTTTTCACGTGGAGGATTACCAGAATATTCTGTATAGTTGGCTGGTTTCAAACCAACTTTAATAAGCGCATCCATATTAGCAATACTAGCACCACCACCATTTAAAATCAAAGCAATATCCCCATCTAATTCAATGTACTTACCAGCCGTACCTTGATAATATTTTTCTCCTTTGTCTATTTCTTGCACAGCAATTTCACGCTCTGTTGCTGGGCGACCAAGCATAGTACGTGTTTCAAATTTTGCCCAATCAGTGATTGTCTCAGAATCTAAGCCTTTTTCTTTAGCCCGATCTTGAGCCTCAATACAATGACGATAGAAGGCATCATCATCAAGAGCAATCTTGGCATCAAGCGCTATGATTTTACCATCCGTAGTTTTTACCAAAGGATTTATTTCCACCAGACGTGTGTCTTCTGCCAAAAAACATTGCCAAAGATTTTCGGCAACAACCAAAATATCTTGTGGTAAAGAAATATTTTCTGGTAATTTATTTTTTCTAATATCTAAAAGTATTTTTACAATTTTATCTTCTACCACATCTTCAATATCCACTCCACCATCTTCACTAAAAATTAGAACTGGTTGTTTGCGATTAGTATCATAAGTAATAGACAAATAATTTTCTGATGCAATATTTATTTTTTCTGTTATAAGTATAGAAGCAACATATTGTCCACGAATAGACATCTCAAAAATTTCTTTTACTGCTTTTTTTACTTCTTCAATATTTTTACAAAATTTAATTCCATTATTTTTACCACGCTTACCAGACAAAACTTGTGCTTTCACTACAACCTCTTCAAGTCCTAATTTTCTATAAGCATCAGCAATATTATCACCACGTCTGACGACTTCTCCTACGGGAATTATAATACCATGTTTCTCGAGTAATTCTCGACCTTCAAATTCGTATAGGTTCATACTTATTTAAATTGAAATTTTAATAATTCAAAATTTTATATTTTCTAAATGATACAAAATAAATCAAAGTGCTTACAAGGCTACGAGGCTCACAAGGCTTACAGCTTATTCTGCATATTCTGCTTAATTTGCTTATTCTGCTATTAAAAAGTAATTCTAAACTCCAATCCATATTCTTCAAAACCATTTTTCCTATACCAAGCATGAATATTTTCACGACTCTTACGACTGGTAGAGACAAATTTGTAACAACCAGCTTCTTTGGCGCCAGCAATCGCTTGCTTCAATAATTCAGTACCCAACCCTCCTCCTCTAGCTGATTCATCTACAAAAATATCTTCCAAAAGTCCATAAGGATCAACATGTAAATCATTTTTAATAATATAAACATAAGCTCTACCAACCTCTTTACCATCTTTTTCGACAAAATATTTTAGAGCTTTGACATTATTTATTTCCTTTTTTTGTATTTCCATAAATTTATTTTAAATCCATTATTTCTTTGAGTGAAACAGACAACTTATCTGGACAAAGTCCCCCACCAACCCTTTCATAATCGCATTCTACAATATTATGCTCTGGCAAATTTTCTTTATCATATTTTATCAACCCCCAGCCACGCTCTAGATATTTTTCTATTTCTTTATTATTCAAAACATGATTATTGTAAATAACAGCGTCCAATTTTCTGCCAATATATTTTTCCAAAGTCAAAACTGCTTCACTAAAAGTCGTCGGGCCAGTCTCCCCTTCAATATGAAAAGCATTACCAAAAACATAAATTAATTTTGCTTTAGATTTTTTTAGAGTTTCCGAAAAACCTTGTGGTAAAATAGTAGCAATCACACTAGTATAAAGATCACCTGGACCAAAAAATATATAATCAGCTTTTTTCAGAGCTTCTTTTGCCCCTAAGTAAATAACCGGAGATTCTTTTTCATTTTCTTTTTCTAACCAGATTTTTTTTATTTTCAATTTTTTGTCATATTTTGGTTCGTCAATATCTGCTTCACCAAAAATAATATCTCCATTTTCCAACTCTGCGACTAAATTACATTTTTCAAGAGTAGTCGGATAGACTTTAGCTACAGCTTCTAGAGCTTGTTCAAAAGCTCTCACTGCTATCATAAAATCACTATATTGTGCTGTAAAAGTTAAAAATAGATTTCCGATATTATGATTAGTCAATTTACCAGAATCAAAAAATCTATTTTTATAAAAAATTTGTTTCAAAAAGTAATAATCATATTTTGAAACAGACAAAATAGCTCTCACAATATCTCCAGGAGGTAAAACACCCAATTCTTTTCTAAGTTTGCCAGTAGAAGAACCACCTGAATCACTCATACCAACAATCACAGATAAAGAAATATCAGAAATAAATCTCTTCAAGGCGTTTACTGTGGTTGACATCCCATTTCCTCCTCCAATTGTGACAATGTTTTTCATAAAACATACAGTTAAAAGTTTATAAAGTTCTTAAAGTTTATAAAGTAGTTTAAATAAAAACTTTATGAACTTTATAAACTAACTAACATATTATTTACTAAAAATTTTAACTCCAAAAAAACTACTCAACAGTGACACTTTTTGCTAAATTGCGTGGTCTATCCACATCACGTCCCAGCAATACAGCTGTATGGTAGGCAAACAATTGCAAAGCTACACTATTCAAAAGTGGTTCCAACAATTCCAGAGTTTCAGGAACAAAAATAATATCTTCTGACAAATTTTTAGCACTTTCATCACCTTCGGTAGCAATAAGTATAATTGGGGCTTTTCTAGCTTTTATTTCTTCTACATTACTTCTCATTTTATCATAAAGTTGATCTTTGGTCATAATAGCAAATATTGGAAAATCCTCACTAAGCAAAGCAATATGGCCATGTTTCAATTCCCCACCAGGAAAAGCATCAGCATGAATATAAGAAATCTCTTTTAGTTTCAAAGCACCTTCCAAAGCTACTGGATAATTTATCCCACGACCAATAAACATCATATTCTTACAATCTTTGTATTTTAGAGCAATGGCTTTTATTTTATCACTTTGTGCCAAAATTTTAGACATTTTTTCTGGAATTTCAAGCATAGCTTTTAACATTCTTTCCCCAGTAACCAAGCTTGTTCTTTTCAAACGTCCAAATTGTAGAGCATACAAAAGTAACACTGCTACTGTATTGGTATAAGCTTTAGTAGAAGCAACAGCCAACTCTGGACCAGCGTGGATATAAGTACCACCATCTGTTTCTCTAGCAATACTTGACCCAATTACATTGACTATACCACGCACAAAAGCACCTTTGCGCTTGGCCTCACGCAAAGCAGCCAAAGTATCTGCTGTCTCTCCAGACTGTGAAAGTACAAATACCAAAGTTTTGTTATCAACAATTGGATCACTATAACGAAATTCACTAGAGACTTCTACAGTCGTAGAAATTTCTGCTAAACGCTCAAAAGCGTATTTACCAACCATACCAGCATAAGAAGCTGTACCACAAGCTATAAGTATTATTTTATTAATACTATGCATTTCTTCTTCGGTCATGTTGAGACCACCCAGAAAAGAAATACCATTTTTTAAATCATAACGTCCACGAATAGCATCCACAAAAACTCTTGGCTGATCAAAAATTTCTTTAAGCATAAAATGTGGAAAACCTTGTTTTTGAGCTTCACTTTCATCCCACTCTATTTCTTCTATATTTTTTTGGACAATTTCATCTTTCAAATTAAAAGTATTCATCTTGCCATTACTAATTTCCAAAACTTCATTATCATCCAAGAAAATTACTTTTTTGGTATAAGCCAAAATTGGTGAGGCATCACTAGCCACAAAATATTCGTCATTATCATCAACAGAATTTACACCAACTACAAGTGGACTACCAAGACGTGCAGCAACAACCATATCTGGATGATCACTATGTATAGCTACAAGAGCATAAGTACCACGCACAAAGGATAAAGCTTTTTCTATAGCCAGTCGCAAATCACCTTGATAATACGACTCTATCAAATGTGCCAAAATTTCTGTGTCTGTTTCGGTTTTATAGGTATGACTGTTACCCAACATTTCTTTTATTTCTCGATAATTTTCTATAATACCATTATGAACAATAGCTAATCTATCATCACAACCAAAATGAGGATGAGCATTTTCTTCGGTCACACCACCATGTGTAGCCCAGCGAGTATGAGCAATACCTACATGACCAACAAATTTTTCATCTTTTATTTTATCAGCCAAATTGTCTATCCTACCCACAGCCCTAATTCTTTTTATGACTGTTTTATTTTGGTCAGTTTCCAAGATGGCCACACCAGCACTATCATAACCACGGTATTCCAAACGACGCAAACCTTTTATCAAGACTGGTAAAGCTTGCTTTTTGCCAATGTAACCGATTATTCCACACATATAATTTTTATTATCCTGAAGCGTAGCGAAGGATCTGTAGACTCTGAAAACTTTTGTTTTAGCTACGTTCTTTTTTAATGAATAAACTAGTTTAGTTATTTTAACTTTCTCTTAGCCTGTTCCAATTGTTCTGAAGTATTTATTCCAATTGTTTCCTCTGCAGGTATTATCACACTCTCAACTTTTTCACCTTGAAAAATAGCAATATCCACCAAGTCGGTCAAATAATATTCGCTTTGAACATTGTGACTTTTTATTTTTGGCAAATTGTCCCAAAGCCACTTGCTTTCAAAACAATAATAACCAGCATTACCTTCCTTTATTTTTAATTGCTCCTCAGTACAATCTTTTTTCTCGGTGATGTTCAAAATATTATCAGCTTCATCTCTAACGACTCTACCAAAATCAAAAAATCTAGCATTACTACCTCCATAATTTTCTGATAATACTGATGTCATTGTCACAGCAGTCTTGTTTTCAACATTATTGCTAACAATCGCTCGGATAGTTTCTTCGCTGATAAATGGTGAGTCACCATAGATTACCACAATATGTTCAAATTTAGTTTTCATCACGTTTTCAGCCATCATCACTGCATGTCCAGTACCCAACTGTGGTTCTTGAAGAGCATATCTAAAAGTATCACCAAAATATTCTTTCACCAATTCATTTTTGAAGCCGACCACCAAACAAATCTGTTCATTACTAAAACCAACTTTACGCAAAGTGTCTATCACGTATTTCACAATAGGTTGACCATTCAAATCAAGCATGACTTTTGGTCTGTCAGTACAATTGAGACGGGTACCTTTGCCAGCGGCCAAAACTATTACACCAATTTTATTTAAGTTTATCTGTAACATATTTTTTTATTTCTGTTAAATTTTGAAAATAAATAATTCCACTACTTTTGTATTCCTCATCTGGGATATTTGAGCTTTGTCTCAAAATTATTTCAATCTCAGGAAAATCATTTTTTATTTTCAAATTCTCCTCTATTTTATCATTAATAAAAAAGATATTACTATCGCTGTTCTCATCTAATATTTCTTTAACCGCTAATTCTTTATTTTTACTAAGAAAAAAAACTTTTTTAAAATATTTTTCAATATTACATTGTCCAACTTTTAATTTTTGAAAAAATTCATCACCTAAACTTAGCAAATACAAATCTTGATCCATTTTTTTCAAACTTTCCAAAAAATCAATAGCGTCTAAAAAAAGAAAATTTTTTATATTTATTAAATTAAAATTTCTTAAAATTTCATTATAATCAAAACCTTGCTTTTCCAAAATTCTGGCATGTCTTTCAAAAGAATAAGAAAGACTTCCATCTACCAACATTCTAGCTTCAATATAGGTCTGCCAAAACAATTTTCTACTAACACCAACACTTTCCAAACTCTTAACCATTGCTTGTTTAAACTCTTGGGTATCAAATAGAGTGTCGTCGAAATCAATAATGAACATAAATGCATTTCTTTACTTTATTCTAAATAAAACAATATCTTATTATTTTTATACGAGAGATAAGTGGAGATAAAATAGAGATAAGGATTTTTTTATTATCTCTATTTTATCTCCTTATCTCTATTTATTAGACGAAAACAACTAATAAAACTTTTTCTAAAATATAAAAATATCTAAATCCTTACAACGTCTTCCAAACCTGATCAAAAATCATCTTCTGTGTTTCACAAATCCCAACATTTTCAATAATCACACCAACCAAATTATCCTTAGCATCAAAAGAAATATAAGCCGTCTTACCTGGATAGATAAAAATGTAGGTCGGAGTCTTGCTCTCTTGTTTGAGCCATTTTCTTTCGTCCAAACCACGAAGCTCCCCACCATTACCAGTAGCAATTACTTTTACTGTAATATTTTTGGCAATACGTGCATCACTAAAGGATGGAAAATCTTCATATAAATGTTCACGCACACCTTCTGCCGAATAAACACGATACATTTTTTCTTCAGATGATTCACATGCCTCCAAAACATCTTCCAAAATTGTTTTGATATCATCATCTTTGAAATATTTAGCAACTGGCCTGTTACCCCCAGAATTATAAAGAGCCTGCAACTCAGGAATCACCATATCAACACTTTTGTTGATAATCTTTAGTTCATGTTCTTTTTTATCCACCAATTTACGCAAGCTTTCGGGATCATCAGCTACAAAAAGCTGTTTAGTATCTTCTCTAAAAAATTTTACTACCTCTTTTTCTTGCAATTCTTTGAGTATTTCATAGACCTGCCCTCTATTCATATCAAGACTATCAGACAATTTACGTATAGAACTTGGACCAAGTCCAAGCAAAACCAAGTAAACTTTGGCTGATTTGTCAGAAAATCCTATTTTTTTGAAAAGATTAATATCCATATATTTGCTTATATTAGTATATTTTATTATTAAAAAACTGTCAACTTTTTTTATACTATACTTGTGGATAAAAACAAAAAAAGACTAATCTTAGTCTTTTTTATATGAAAATTTTGTCAAAAAATTAAAAGAGTTATTTTCCACAACCTAAAACTTCAATATTTTTTTTCTTATACATCTCTACTAATGCCTCACGGGCAAAACCCATATAACCCCTAGGATCAAAATTCTCTGGATTTTTTGCCAATGATTCACGAATACCTGCTGTCATAGTCATTCTACTATCAGAATCAATATTAACTTTACAGACTGGCGTTTTGACGGCCTCACAAAGTTGTTTAGGATCAATACCTACGGCATGCTCCATCTTTCCACCGTATTTATTTATTTTATTTACAGCTTCTTTTGGTATTGAAGAAGAACCATGCATCACAATTGGAAAATTTTTCAATTTCTTTTCAATTTCTCGCAAAATATCCAAACGTATTTTTGGTTGCTGTCCAGGCTTAAATTTGTAAGCGCCATGAGAAGTTCCAATAGCAATCGCCAAAGAATCTACACCAGTCTTGCCCACAAAATCTTTTACATCTTCTGGTCTAGTATAAACTTGATTCTCAGCTGAGACATAATCCTCTACTCCAGCAAGTACTCCTAATTCTCCTTCCACTGTCACATTATATTTGTGTGCAAAGTCTACAACTTTTTTTGTCAACTTTATATTTTCTTTATAAGACAAATGAGAACCATCAATCATTACCGAAGAAAAACCATTTTTGATAGCCGAGACACAAAGTTCATAACTATCACCATGATCAAGATGTAAAGCTACTTCAATTGGTTTTAATTTCATTTTCTTGGCTTGACTTTTCATAGTTGCGATAGCACCTTGTACTAGATGATAAATCAAATTTTCTTCCATATACTCATAGGCTTTTTTGGAGACTTGAAGCACCACAGAATTTTGTGTTTGCAAACAAGCAGACAATATAGCTTGCAATTGTTCCATATTGTTGAAATTGTATCCTGGCAAAGCATAATTTTTTTTGAGTGCTTCAGTATACATTTTCTTGGTATTTACAAACCCTAGTTTTTTATAATTGAGCATAATATTTTTTCATATTGAGCGAAGCGAAATATCTTTCTTAAAAATTTGCTACGCTGTAAATAATTATTTTGTTTGATTTATAATTCTTCACTATTTAACTTTAGGAAAGATCCCTCGTCGTGCTTCGCCGACATCAGGATACCATAAAAAAAGTGACACTACCTAAATAGTACCACTTTAAATGTTTTATTTCAAGAATTAGACATCAACATCTAAATCATCTAGAGCATTATTCCAAATTTCTTCCAATTCATAGCCCAAATCCAAATCTTCACCCTGGTCATTGAACCATTGAGAAAAAGCTACTTGTAGCTCTTCAATATCAGATGCTCCTTCAAGTGCATCTTCAAGCATAGCAAATTTTTCTTCATGAAAACGTGCTAACTCAGACTCTATTTCTTCAAAAAGTTCTCGTACATGACTTAATAATGCTGTTTTGACTAATAGATAATTTTCATCTGATGACATAGTTTTATAGTTATTTGTAAAATCAAGAAAGACTATAACAATATTTTGAAATAATTACAAGTTTTATTTGTGGATATATTATTCTACGTTGACAATACCACCCTTTTTATCTATAATCAGACTAAATTATAATCAACAAATAATGTTTATCTATAACCTTTTTATCTCATAAATTCATCTTAAAACACCTTAAAAAAATATGTTCATAGACAACTTAAATCCAATCATTTTTCATTACAATTTTATCACTATTCGTTGGTACGGATTATTTTTGACAATTGGAATCATCTTAACCATTTTAATATATCACAAATTATTCAAAGAAAAAAAATATTCCCTTGATCTAGTATATGACCTTAGTATTTGGTTAATAATCGGCGGACTAATTGGTGCGCGACTTGGACACATTATATTTTATAATCTAGATTATTTTTTATTACACCCTACTGAAATAATCATGATCAACCACGGTGGACTAGCTAGTCATGGTATGACTATTGGTATTCTAATCACAGTTTGGCTTTTTCAAAAAATAAAAAAAACAAACATCAAAAAATATTTTGATTTACTTGTTATACCAATTCCTCTTTTAGCTACTTTCATTCGCTTGGGAAATTTTTTCAATTCGGAAATTGTTGGCAAACCAACTACAATGCCATGGGGTATTTACTTCCCAAAATTTGATAATGGCCAAATGATCTTAAGACATGCCAGTCAACTTTATGAATCGCTCACTGCTTTGGTCATTTTTGGAATAATTTATTTTGTTTACAAAAAATACAAAAATCTTCCACAATATTTTATCACTAATTTATTTTTACTTCTTTATTTTTCTACTAGATTTATCTTAGAATTTTTCAAGGAAAAATTTAATTTGTTTGACTTCCCACTTAGTACAGGACAACTATTAAGTATTCCTTTTATACTTTGGGCTGTTTATTGGTTTGTGTTTTCA
>MNVC01000008.1 GCA_001871435.1 Candidatus Magasanikbacteria bacterium CG1_02_32_51 | reverse complement strand
TTGAACAAAATTAAAGAAAAAAATATTAGTCCTATTGCCTATCGTTTTTTCTTATTACAAACTCATTATCGCAAACAACTCAACTTTTCTTGGGAAGCATTAGAAGCTGCTCAAAATGGTTTGAAAAAATTACAAAACAAAGTTTTGAAATTAAAAAATGAAAATGAAAAAATTGAGACAAAAAAAATACAAGCAGATTTTTTGAAAATAATAAATGATGATCTTAATATGCCTGAGGCTTTGGCTCTTATCTGGGAAGCTTTCAAAGACCAGACAATTGATTATAATACTATAATAAAATTTGACACAGTTCTTGGTCTAGACCTAGACCAAGTCCAAGAAAAAAATATCAAAATACCCACAGAAGTACTTTCTTTGTTAGACCAAAGAAAGACAGCTAGGGAGAAAGAAAATTGGTCAGAAAGTGACAGACTTCGTGATGAAATAAAAGCTCTAGGATTTGTAATAAAAGACACTTCTGAGGGACAAAAAATTTTTTAATCACAGAGTTAATCACAGTTTATACAAAAAAGCTATTGATAAAATAGCTCTTTTTGTTTTTTTTTGCTATAATATGTACATAAAAAATTTTAGGTAATTTATATATGGTATCAGACAATAAAAAAACTCCACAACCAGAAAATAAATTTGATCAAAATTTCTTGAACAATCAAGAAGTACCAAACCAATCTGCAAATCAGGAAGTACAACCTGACTATGTTGGTTTTCAACCGAAGACAACACCAAAAGAATTAGTCCAAATTCCAGAACAACGAAATATAAACAACCTCGAAATAAATAAAAATGAAAACCAAAATGAAATAGAAAAAAATTTGGATAATAGAATCCAAATTTTGAAAAAGAAACTAAAAAAAAGTAAGAAAAAAAATAACCAAATTCCTATTGTCAAAGATGAAGTAACCCTAAAAATAGAAAAAATAATGGAAGATGGACTAGAAGATGCCTACAAGGAGCTCACTCCTATTCAACAACAAGAATTCAAAATCAAAGGAGAAGAGACTGCTTGGAATATACGCCAAGTATTGAAAAAAACTAAAATAAAAATAAAAGAAATTTTCAAATTATTATTAGATTGGCTCAAGCTTCTACCAGGTGTAAACAAATTTTTCTTGGAACAAGAAGCAAAAATAAAAGCTGACAAAATAATAAGCCTCAACAAATTTTCAAACAACAAATAATTCTATGTATTTTTTTGTTTTACAATTTACAACCATTGGCAATAAAACTCAAAATATTACAAGCTTAGACAATTCTACCTTATTAAATATCATCATTATAATAAGTGCTTTATTATTATTTTTGGGTATTTTTTTTATAATTCGTTCTGTGATTCGTGCTACTTTCAAAATACAACACACCTTTGAAAAAATATTACTTCACATAATGGTTCCAAAAGAAAAAAGATCAGAGGGCTCCCAAAATTCTTCCCAAGAAGACAGATTAGAACAAATAAAAGAAGAAATTGGCATTACCGAGACTATTTTTGCTTCTTTGGCTAGTCAAAAAGCCCAGAGAGGTATCATACATTGGTTCAAAGGACGCAATGATACTTTTTCTTTTGAAATTATTATTTACAACAATCTTATCAATTTTTATGTTTCTGTTCCTATCCAAATGAAATCTTTTATAGAACAACAAATCAATGCCCAATACCCCTTTGCTCAAATTGAAGAAATTGTTGATTACAATATTTTTTCCGAAAAAAGTTCAATCATTGGAAGTTATCTTACAGCTGACAACAATGCTTCTTTTCCCTTCAAAACTTACAAAAAAATGGATTCAGATCCTATGTCTGCAGTATTAAATGTTTTAGCTAGAATTAATGAACAAAATAGTTCAGCCAGTATCCAATTTGTATTGCGCTCTGCCCACAAAAAATGGCGCAAAAGTGGTATCCACATTGTACGTGAAGTCAAAAAAGGCAAAAAATTTGAAGAAGTAACTAGTAATAATTTTTTTAAAAAAATATTCAAATTTGTTGGAGCAGGCATTGGTGAACAAATTGGTACTACCAAAGACAAAACGCTGGATAATAAATACCAAATTTCTGCTATGGAAGAAGAAATGATGAAAGGTATTGAAGAAAAATTATCCAAAGGTGGTATGGATGTGACTGTTAGAATCATTAGTAGTTCAGACAATTCCGAAATGGCCAAAATGAATCTAGACAATATCATTGGTGCTTTTGGCCAATATAATCTCTATCACTATGGCAATTCTTTAAAAGCTCAAATTCCTCGCAACCAAAAAAATATTATTAGTGACTTCATACATCGTGCTTTCAATGAAAAAAAACAAATTTTGTTTAATACCGAAGAAATGGCTGGCTTTTGGCACTTACCTCTTCATTCTACAGAAACACCAAACATCCACTGGCTAGGCGCGAGAAAGGCTCCCCCACCCCCAAATCTGCCAAAAGAAGGTGTACTAATGGGTCATATCCCCTATCGTGGCAATGATTATCAAGTACGTTTGCAAGACAATGATAGACGCCGTCATCTCTATGTCGTAGGAAAGTCTGGTAGTGGAAAATCTGTCCTTATTGAAAATATGGCGGTTCAAGATATTATAAATGGCAAAGGTGTGGCTGTAGTCGATCCTCATGGCGATTTTGCCGAATATGTCTTGTCACATATACCAAAAGAACGCGCTGATGATGTCATTATCTTCAATCCCTCTGACTTTGAATATCCTATAGGCTTAAATATGCTTGAAGCTCGTACAGAGGATGAAAAAGATTTTGTAGTACAAGAAATGATTAGTATTTTCTACAAACTATTTCCACCAGAAATGATCGGCCCAATGTTTGAACACCAAATGCGTAATGTCATGTTGACCTTGATGGCGGATATTGAAAATCCTGGTACCATCATTGATATCCCGCGTATGTTTACTGATGATGATTATGTAAAAATATATTTGAAAAAATTAAAAGATCCAGTTGTACGTGCTTTTTGGGAAAAAGAAATGGCAAAGACAAGTGACTTTCACAAATCAGAAATGCTTGGCTACCTTATCTCCAAAGTTGGACGCTTCGTCGAAAATGAAATGATGCGCAATATCATGGGTCAACAAAAATCTGGCTTCAATGTCCGTGAAATAATGGACAAACAAAAGATTCTAATAGTCAATCTGGCCAAAGGTAAAACTGGTGAAATAAATTCCAAATTAATTGGTCTAATCATTGTCTCCAAATTACAAATGGCCGCTATGGGTCGAGCTGAATTACCAGAAGATGAACGCAAAGACTTTTATCTCTATATTGATGAATTCCAAAATTTTATTACTGATTCTATTGCTACTATTTTGTCTGAAGCTCGTAAATACCGTCTAGACCTAATAATCGCTCATCAATATTTGAATCAGCTCGTAGATGACAAAGGCAGAGGAGAAATAAAAGATGCCGTACTTGGCAATGTTGGTAGTATGTGTCTTTATCGTATAGGACCTGATGATGCTGATATTCTGGCCAAAGAAATGGCTCCTGTCTTTGGTCAATATGATCTGATGAATGTTGAGAAATTTACAGCCAACACCAAAATAATTATCAACAATGAACCAACCAAACCTTTCAATATGTCTATTTATCCACCACAAGATGGCAATCTACAAATGGCTGAAGCTATCAGACAGCTTTCTAGACTAAAATATGGTCGAGAAAGAAACATTGTAGAAGCTGAGATTATGGAAAGAACAAAATTGGATCAAGGAGCAAGTGAAAGTAAAGATGATATGATCGAAGCAACATTGTAAAATATACAATTTTAAAATTACAAAAAACAAATATAAATAACAAATACGAAAAAATAAAAATCAAAAGACTTTATAGACTTTTGACTTTATAAACTTTCGACTAATACAAACACAAACCTATGGACCAATTCTCCAATATCATGACAAGCCACATGACTGATCTTTTTGATGATGACTCAATAACAAAGATAAATCAACTAACACCTTCTCTATCCACTATTCTTCAAGAAAAAGAACTAACAAATAATAAAACAAATATAGATACAGAAAAAATAAAATTCTCTCTTTTCAACTTAAAAAATCAAATAGATCAAATACTAGCACTTCTTGAAGGAAAAACAAATGAATCAATATTTATTGAAAAAACCAAAATAGTTAATGTTTCATCAATTACAGACAAAAATGAACAAAATATTTTAGAAGGAGTTTTTGATGGTGAAAAGATGTTTGATGGCGATGGCAAAGAATATGTTGTGCCACCAAACTATGCTAGTAAATCCAAGTTAGTGGAGGGTGATATTATGAAACTAACTATAACTAATAATGGTAAATTTATTTACAAACAAATAGGTCCTATTGCTAGAAAAAGAATCATTGGCATTTTGGAATTTGATGAAGATAAACAACTTTGGAATGTAGCTTACCAAGGTAAAAAATACAAAGTACTAACAGCTTCAGTCACCTTTTATAGAGGAAAACCTTATGATGAAACAGTAGCCCTCATACCACAAGATAGCGAAAGTAATTGGTGCGCTATGGAAAATGTAATTAGTAAATAAAATTTATTCAAATAAATATTACACCAAAATAATTTGTCAAACAAACAATATTATTTTTTCACTGTCACATACCATTTTCCCTGTAAAAAACATTGTTACTAAGCTAAATTTGACAGAAAAAAATAAAAGGATTAAGATACAGACACTTACAAACTAATTTATATTTGTTGGAAGTGAGGTCAAATTCCTCCACTGTGCCGCAACGGTAATTCCCGATTTAATCGAGATGAGTCCGGTCTTCAAATATAATTATCCCGAGCAGGAATATCTATCTTATTTTTTCAACAAATAAGATTTGAAATATTTTTTCTGCTCACTCAAGCAGATTTTTTTATGCCAAAAAATAAATTATCACTACACTTAACTTTGTTTTTTATTTTACTCTGTGCCACAGCCTTTTTTGGTTACCAATCTTTTTATGTTGAAAAAAGTAGTGACAAACAAGTTGAAATAAATAATAATAATTCAGTTACAAACAATGATATTGAAACGAACAACAAAGTAACTACTACTGAAGATAAAATTATTCCTAACAAAGAACAGCAAACTTCTACATTAGTACAAGAGACAGTCACAACTAGCATACAAGCTATATCAGAAGAACACAAACAACTTCCCTACTCTGCGACAATTACAGTTAACCAAAAAAATTATACAGTAGATTTTGAAAAAGAAGGAACAATTTTGAAAGATTTGTTGGACAAATTACAGACCGAGAGTGACTTCACATTTTCTGGAATAAATTATTCTGGTCTGGGATTTTTTATTACTGAAATAAATGGTATCAAAAATGATAACAAACAAGGTAAATATT
>MNVC01000010.1 GCA_001871435.1 Candidatus Magasanikbacteria bacterium CG1_02_32_51 | reverse complement strand
TCGCTGCGTTGATATTGTTGGCCGTACCAAGAGCCGTACCAGATTGTACAATATCTCCAGCACTACTGAACTTGGTCATTTTCTTCACATCTTCTACAAATGAATTCCAATCTTTTGGGGCTTCAGCTATCCCTGCTCTATCCAACAAATCTTGATTATAAAAAATAGACAAAGTATCCATAGCCAGAGGCAAACCATAAATTTTGTCACCTATTATCACATCATCGTAAACTGTTTTTACATAACTATTTTTGATATAAGTTGCATTTGGAAAAGAATTGGTATCGGTGATCAATTGTTGATCTTTTGAAAAATTGTTGACTATCACCAATCGTCCCATCTTGGTCGCCACTGGTGCTGGCAAAAGTCTAATTTCATTTTTCCTCAGCCACCTAACATGCTCCGAAACAATATCAGGGCCGACATCGTCAGCCAGAGCATTGGTAAACAAATTATCAAATTCATCATAGTTCACTTGTCTGATATCTATTGCCACATGAGGATAGCGAGCACTATACTCCGTAGCCAAAGAACGCAACATATCTACATCATTATAGACTGTCCAGTAGGTCAATTTTACAGGCTTGATAGAGCTCACTTGTGCCTGTGACAAACCCTTACAACCAAAACCAGTTGTCAAAAAGAAAATAGAGATAAGTGATAATGATAATATTTTTTTGAACATATTTTTTTATAAATTGAACATTATGGAATGACGAAATGAGAGAAGCGAATTTCGTTATACATGATAACAAATTTCACTCCATTTTTTTATTTATTATCTAAAAATATCAAAAACAAAATTAATCACACCATAACTAGCAAAAATAATAGCAATACCTAATACTGACCAAACAAGCAAACCCGTAGCCTTTTTCTTTTTTTCAGGATTACCATTGGCTATCATAAACAAAACTCCACCATATATAATCATCGCCAGAGCAATAGAACCAAGAATACCCAACAAAGTATTTATAATCTGACCGATCAAACCTGGAAGATCTTTAACTGGCAATTTGTTTAGTCCTTCTATTTGAGGTCTGAGATTGTTGAGAAGATCTGAATTGGAATTGCCGCCATTACCACTTGTATTACCACTACCACCTGTATCATTATCACCACCAATACTTTGAGTTGCAGAAACTAAGCTATCACAACTTTCACTACTGTCTGTAGACACAAGAGGCACACACTTATCAAGACTATTTGTAAGAGCTTTATTACATGTCGGTAAATCAGCATACTGTGATGTTTCACAACTACTCTTGTCTTGTGTACAAATACAAAATTTTGTATTACCAGTCTGTGTATTAGCACATAAATTATTTGTACAAACTAACCCAGATGAACAATCACTATTGTTTAAACAAGCATCATCTAAAGATCCCGGCGTTACAGAAAAAACTACACTAAAATTAGAAAAAATAAATAAAAAAACTACAGTAAATACCACAAATATTTTTTCTTTATTTAAAAATTTCATAAAAAATTAGTTAACCAACAATTCCTCTATTTGGTCTTTTATTTCTGGATCTTTTTTGGCAAAGTGAATCGCAGTTTTTAGCAAGGCTAATTTGTTGCCAGTATCAAAATAAAGCCCTTCATACTCATAGGCCATAAATTTCTTCTTGTGGGCAAGAACATTGGCAGCATCGGCTAACCAAATTTCACCATCACGGCCAGTCTTCTGAGATTCTAGAATTGCCCAAATATCTTTGGTCAAGACATAGCGCATACCACCGACAATCAAACCATCTGGTGAGACTTTTTCAATATGAGGCTTTTCTACGAAATCAGAAATACGGTAAAGTCTTTTGTCTTTGGTAACTTTGGCATAGACATTACCATACTTTGTCATAGCTTCTTTGTCAGTTATTTTTTGGACACCGATGATAGAAGCTTGTTCCTGATAAAACACTTTTAATAATTGTTTGACAACAGGAACTTTGGAATCAATAATACTATCACCATCAGAAAAGACAAAAGGTTCATCACCGATAAATTCTTTGGCACAAAGTAAGGCATGACCATTGCCCAAAGGCTCAGATTGTCTAGTATAAAAAAATCTAACTTTTTTTGACAAATCTATAAGAGGTTTTATTCTATCAAGTTTGCCTTTTTTGGTTAGATATTCTTCAAAATCTTTATCTCTATCAAAATGATCCTCTATGGATCTTTTTTGGGAACTGGTCACAAAAATAATTTCAGTAATTCCGCTGGCTACCATTTCTTCAACAATATATTGGACTACAGGCTTATCCAAAACTGGCAACATTTCCTTTGGCATAGCTTTGGTAGCAGGGAGAAATCTGGTACCAAGACCAGCTACAGTAATAACTCCTTTACGAACTTTTTGCATAATTATTTTATAAAAAAATTATATGGCTTTATTATAACACAACATGTATAAACACTACAACACTTTATCACCTAATCACCTTATCACTTCAACACCCAAACACTAGAACATAAAAACAAAAGGAATGACAAGCGCCAGCTTGTCCAGTTTAGGACATGACAAGCTTGCACTTGTCATTCCACTCAGATTATCTAATTTCATTTCGTCATTCCTCTCGTTTTTGTTTAAAATTTTATTTGGATTGAAGAATTGAAATGAGGAATGGCAAACCCTCCCAACGGCGGGCAGGCATAAGTTTGTCAAGTTCACATGATAATAAATAAAATTTCTTTTATACTCAAAATGGCGAACTTACGTTCGCCACTCCTATCTTTTTTTATTTTGACTTTCTCGCGTAGACGAGTCCGCCTTGCTTAGCCCGCCTTTGGTGGGGGCGGAATGGACTTTCAACTAATTCCCTATTTCAATTCCTTCCAACTAATCAGTCTATACTGTGGTATTACCGGAACTCCAATTGACGGCTGGTATAATAAATTACCATCATAAATATAGGTGGTATTAACAAACCCTGAGACTATTTCTCCATCATTCAAATATTTGAAACCACTACCAGCATAAGAAATAATAGACCCAAAAAATAACAAGGAATCCCTTTTGTCTGTACCAGGATGCCCACCATAATAATCTCTACCCACTTTACCATTGATAGATAACATTACAGCATTTATTTCCATATTAGTAGGTACATCATAAGCAATCTTGACATCACCATAAGACATCAGTCCCAAAACATCATCACTATATTTCTGAAAATAAGTGATATTGTTATTGATAATCAAAGTATGATTACCATCAGATACTACTGTTACCCTACCATTGACTACACCCTCCACAAAAATATTACTATTAGAATAGATTACTCCATTGACAGGTATAGCTTGATTATCCACAAAAATTTCTTGATTTATATTATATTTAGTGTTTGAAAAAGTTTTGACCTTATAAGTATTGTAAGTACCATTTGACAAAAAAACCAAATGCCAACCTTTGGATGATGATTGGGCTGACAAAAACCTACCATCTGAAGTGATAGACATATCATACAAATCACTAAAATAAGTACTCATTGCTGGAAAATCTTTGTAAGGTACTGGATACCTCCAAAAGTTGGTAGGACCTCCAGTACCAAAAACACCACCATTTCCACCAGTTTGAGTTGGACACTGTGGCATAGTCTTGGCGCTCTGTACAAAATTATCACTTACCCCATCAAATTCTATACAACCATTTGAAAAAACTTTGCCATATACCACAGTTGTACTACTAAAAATAACATCAGAACCCATTACAAAAGCAGAATCACTAAAAGATTCATAACCAAAATAAGTTTCAATAGTTCTAGGACTAGAAATTGTATCACCAGATGAATCCACAATAGTACCTGTAGAACGCACACCCACAACATGCGTGCCATCTACTGGAGCGACAATGTCCAAAGAAAATCTACCTACCAAATTACCATTTTTATCATAATAATTATGGACATAAGGTGGAGGATTGCCAGTGCCATCAGTATAATCTTCTGGAAATTGGATCAAATGCCAATGATAATAATCTATTCCAGCTTCTGCCAAATGAAATGACAAATCACGCCTATAAAGATATTTGATAGTACTAGATTGAAATATGCTATAAGAGACAATACCCAAAGTAATTGTAACAAAGGCCACAAAACCAAAAACCATCACAAAAATAAGTGTCAAACCTTGATGATTATTTCTAATTTTTTTTCTATTATTAGTTGCTAACATAGTTTTCAATTATTATGTAAACTCCTCACCAAAATTGTACTTTGGACAGTCAAAGGGACTGGCGATTTGGTAAAATCTCTCTCTAATTCTAATTGTAAGGTAATCATACGAACATCAGAAATACTATAATTTACCAAAGGATCACCTGATCCATTATAATATTGATTGTAATACAAAAAAATAGGTTTGTTCAAAACAAAATTAGAAACATTTTCAGCCAATTCTGAAATTATTTCTGTAGCACCGAGAGCCGTATCATAAGAAAGTTTGCCTGACGACATACCTGGTTTGGTGATTGCTTGTTTCAAATTATTACTGCTGGTATTCAAATAAAATCTTACTTTTTCTATCAGACTATCTGTATCCACATTGGCATAAAAGACTAATTCATAAGGATCAGCAACTTCCAAAGGATAGCCACCAATACTTGAAACTTCAGCCGTTCGTGTATAGTCAATGAAACGGTTGATGGCAAAATTGGCCTGATTCTGTGCAGCCAATTGATCCCACATAATGCTTATACTTCTATTTCCAAATATAAACAATTGGACAGTCCCCGTAATCAAAATAAGCATTATAAAAATGACTATTATCAATTCTATAAGAGTAAACGCTTTTTTTGTTTGGAAGACTGCAATCAACATATTTTTTACAAACTAATTATTAGAAACTAAATCAATCATCGTACTAGTATTGGAATTTATTAGACCAAAATTCACATCTTGGAAAATATAGCCATCGGCCGTAATATACAGACTATTGTTTGTTTCATCTGGAATATTCGGAAAATAGGCTTGACCAGGCAGACTACAACTCTTCACATAGAGCATATAAACACCATAAACTATTGGCGAATAGGTCGTATTATCAGTAGTCAAATATAATTTGTAACGCAAATATCTCTCACCATCATGTACGACTGGTATATCTTTGGTACTAGCATCAAAATAAGTAGCACTAGTATCATCAGGCCCAACAAAATTCCAAGTCTCGGGAGTAGAAGTAACACTGGTAGCCACTTGAAATCTAATAGTCGTACTCGTAGGCTGGTCATATTGCCAATCAAATTTCAAATAATCAACAGTATCACTACCAAAATCAAAAGTAGCTGATTCCAACAAGCCAGAAGAAAAATAAACACCTTGAGTCTCTTCAGCCAGATGCAAAGCAAAAGTACTATCACCATTATCAAGTTTGGCAATATTATTGGCCGACCAAAAGCTACTACCATCAAAAATAGAAACCCCTTCAGTCACCCAATTTTCCTGACCAAAATAACCAACACCAGTATAATCTTCAAAATTCTCTAAACCAGAAGTCAAAACTACTCTAGCATTTGGTATGGGTAATAGTGTAGCTGAATCTCGCACCGTAACCAAAAGAGATTTAGTAGTGCTATCAGCAATGACGACACTTACAGCTTGAGATGAATCAGCCAAAATATTTAGTGGTTGGGATGGTATGATACCTACGAAATTATGTCCAGAAACATTGGAAAAATTGTATTCGCCCCAATGCAACCCATTCAAAAGTACTTGTCCAGAAGAATCCGTAGAAGTAGTCACTTCATAATTGTATATATCTGGTGTTGTCGCCACTATTCCTCCACCCATAACATCTACAGAAACATTACCCACAGGAACACAAGCAGTATTTACGGTAGTCAAATTTATTTGGGCTGGTTTGTCTATTTGAAAATAAGCGCTGGAGACAGTCTTGGAGTTGACAGTGATATGATATTTTTGAGGTATAGAAGGATCAAACTCTGTAGAAGACACTGTCCGTTCGGAAGTAAGACCAGTTTTACTAACGGTTATTTCATAACACTGAAAACAAGGTTCTACATCATAAATTCTTAGCATTCCTTCATTGTCTGTTGTGTCTGTCATATCAATAGCAATACTAGGATCATTACTCACCACATGGACATCTACACCTACAAGAGGCTGATTATTTGAATCTAAAACACTGACAAATATGGCACCAGATTCAGAAGTATCTTGAGGAAAATAAGAAGATACATAAGTATAGATTGACAGTGTACTCTTTTGTTGACAATCTAGACAAGTAACTTCTAGATAGACATACTTATAATCATTGGCTGTCGTATCAGTACCCAGCTCAATAGTCCCATCAGCTGGATCATCTATATTACGGATAGTCCTCGTGATTTGGTAAGTGACACCATTCCTAGAAATATCAGAAGTCCTAGTCAATACTCCAGCCGGAGTAGATGAGACTATACCAACATCCAGAAAATCTAGATTTCTGATTATTTCAATTTGTTCATTCAAAATATTCATTTCAATGTCTTGCATTCTAGAGCTATAGATCACTTTGTAAACCAGCTGTATTCCACCATAGATACCAAAAACAAAAATCACAAATATAGCAATAGAAATAATAGTTTCTATGAGAGTAAAAGCTTTTTTGTTTTTTGGGAACATAGTTTATGGATGAGGTGATGATTTTGGATAATGTTTTTACCATTAACGAAATTCCCCGTCAGTTGACGGATCATTTCGTCATTCCTATCGTTTTTGTTTGGATTATTCCCCTCAGTTTTATTTGGATTGACGAATTGTCCCGATAAAATACGGGATCCCGTACTTAGTCGGGAAACAAGTGAAATTCGTCTGGCACTGATACACTATATATATTATTTCAATTTTTTATTTCTTTTGATAACTGGCAAATAATTTTTTGTACATTGTGTTATTCCTCCCCTCTTAGGGGAGGTAAGGTGGGGTTCGTGGTCGGAGAGATAAATCTCGTTTGTCGCAAAAGGCTGGTAGTTCCTTCATAACTCTATCTCTTTCAAATAATACTTCATCGTTTAAATACCTAATAACCACTAAACCTAATTTCTCTAAATTTTTAGTTCGTAATTTATCATATTCCTTTTGTTCATCGTGAATTGGTCCATCAAGTTCTATAATCAACTTCAATTCACGACAATAAAAATCTACGATATAATTTTCTATTTGAAATTGTCTTCTAAATTTGTATCCTAACTTTTTGTTGTGTAACTCTCTCCATAATACTTCTTCTGCTTTGGTCGGGTTCAAACGAAGTTTTCTTCTTTTGATAATATAATCTGTAGTATTGGAATGTAGTAGTGCATAGGTCATATCCTCAGATTATTACTTTGATTTACTTTCAGTGAACTACCATAATTATTCATAATACACTGTTCTATTTCTCCGACCTAGAACCCCACTCCGCCCAAGGCGGATCCGCCTTGGGCGGACTTACCTCCCCTAAGAGCGGTAGTGCATACAATTTTGACTATTGATGCAATAAATTCCTCACAACCTTGCGAAGATTTTCAACAGGTAGAGTGTTGATCCTTTTTCTATTGAATTTAGATGTCATCCCGAGCGTAGAGAGCGAGGTACGAGCGAACGAAGTCGAGGGATCTCCTCTCATCGTTTTATTGTTTACTTACAACGAAAGGAGATCCCTCGACTTCATTTCATTCACTATCGTTCACTCATTCCGCTCGGGATGACGTTCCTATTTTATTCTAAAAAGATATGCACTACCCCTAAGAGGGGAGGAATATTGAGGTACCTTCGGTATTAGCACAATCAGTCTCACGCATTTTGTTATCTTCTGCCAGAAGTCTCAACTGT
>MNVC01000038.1 GCA_001871435.1 Candidatus Magasanikbacteria bacterium CG1_02_32_51 | reverse complement strand
GGCAGTTCGGTAAGAGGCAAGGGTAAACTATCCAAACGTGGCTCAAAAACTATGCGTTACTTTTTATTCCAATCCGCATGGGGTGTCATGATGCACAATGAAAAATACAAAGAATACTACCAAAAGAAAAGACAAGAAGGAAAGCATTATTATACTTGTCTTTCAGCCATTGCGAGAAAACTGCTTTGTGAAATATATCATAATTTGAAAGAGCATCCGTATGTTATCAGTTGATCGACTTGTCCACAGGTATTATTTGACTTCAGTATACGAGGGGTGAGAGATTTACCGCTAGAGATAAATAGGAAATAAAACGCCAAACGTTGATTGATTGACATGCTTTTGGATATGAAAAAACTACTAATTGTTTACTGTATACATTGACAAAACACGTTTTTTGTGCTATACTAAGTACATAATTCATTTATTAATATAAAAATATGAGTGAAAATCATCCATTACAAGGTGGTAAAGATTTTATTAAACCAGAGGATAAAAAGAATTTTGAAAATTTTAAAATGGAAGTTGACTATGAAAAAGATGCCGAAAGAGTTAATAGTGAATTTTTAGCAAAAGATCAAGATCAAAGGGATCTTAGAGATAGTATTAGAAAATTATCAGAGGAAGAAAGAAAAAAAATAGAAAAAAATTTACCTCCCTCAATTCCTTTAGATTCAAAATAGTTAGTATTTAAAAAATGTAATATAATAAAAAAATAAGATTTTTTATGCCTCTTTTTTAGGGGTATTTTTTTGAAACATTTGTGGATAACACGAATAAACACAAATACTTATGAATATTTTTTTGAGTTAGCTTAATTATCTCTATTTTATCTCCATTTATTTTTATTAAAATATAAAAATATTTTAGCCACAGGCTAATCAGCCTAAGGCTGAAAAATATTAAAGCATTAAAATGCTCCTATAATTAGATATTTTTGAAACTATGCTCGTTCGTCTCCAAAAACACATGTCCAATATGGGAATATGTTCTCGTCGTAAGGCTGAAGAGCTTATTTTGGCTAAAAAAGTCAAGGTAAATGGAAAATTAGTGATTGAGATGGGTACAAAAGTAGATCCAGAAAAAGACAAAGTAGAAGTTTTGTCAGTAAAATATTTTGTGCCAAAAAATAGAGAAGATAATAATAGCAAAATATATATTGCACTCAATAAACCTGTTGGCTATATTACTAGCTCTTCAAGTGAACAGGGCATGTCTGTGTTAGATCTTTTGACAGAAAATAATTGTCTAACTAAAGGTAGAACATTGCAGACGCGAGTCTATCCTGTGGGACGACTAGACAAAGATTCCGAAGGTCTGGTACTTCTTACCAATGATGGTGAATTGACCAATGAAATCACTCATCCTAGATATGAGCATGAAAAAGAATACGAAATTACTATAGATGGATTTCTGACTAAAGATGCTAAAAAAATATTGACTACAGGAATGAAAATAACTAGTGGCTATGTTCAAGGAATAGAAATTGTCAAAGAATTTAAAAAAGGTAGATGTGCCGTAATCACGGCGATTTTGAAAGAAGGAAAAAATAGGCAAATTAGAAAAATGTTTGGCAATATTGGTTATAATGTTATGACTCTTCGTCGTAGTAGAATAAACAAATTAACATTGGGGGTGATGCCTGTTGGTAGATGGAAATTTGTAACTAGAGATAAAATTGTTTGAGAGTCAAAAGTCTTTACAAA
This sequence comes from Candidatus Magasanikbacteria bacterium CG1_02_32_51, assembly GCA_001871435.1. GTDB lineage: Bacteria > Patescibacteriota > Patescibacteriia > Magasanikbacterales > UBA922 > UBA1557. Next base: position 3,890 of record MNVC01000038.1, on the reverse strand, counting down.
AATTACAAATTTCAAAGCTCAAATGTCAACTTGTCCGCCTTGGGAGGAATCAATATCAAATGATTAAATTTGATATTTGGATTTTGTAATTTGAAATTTGTTCCACCCAAGGCGGACAGGTTGTATCTTGTATTTTGTTCCTTAAATCTTATTTGACCTATTCTATTTAGCTTACTTATTTTAGTGTTCCAGTGTTCCAGTGTTGTAGTGATTAGGTGATCAAGTGTTGAGGTGTTCAGGTGATAAAAATTGTGTTATACTAAATGTAGATAATTTTTTAAAAAATATTTATGTCTCCTAATAAAACAAGTAGAGTAAGTTTTGACAAAATGCGTTCTATTTTTTTCTTTGGTCTTATTATCATTTTGAGTTTGTCTGTTATTTATATTTTGAAACCTTTTGTTTATCCTATTTTTTGGGCGGGAGTAATTGCTATTATTTTCTCACCATTTTATAATAGGTTTTTGAAATTTTTTAAAAGTAATGGAGCAAGCGCTTTTGCTTCTGTTTTGTCAGTTTTCTTTTTAATTTTTATACCTTTGACTATTTTGTCTATTATGCTAGTGGGTAAATCAATAGCTTTGTATGATGATGTTTCAAAAACTAGTTTGTTCCAAAATCCTGAGCAAGTCTCTACTTGGCTCCAAAAAACTCCGTTGGCTCCTTATTTGGAAAGTATCAAACAAGATTGGACAACTTATGCTACACAAGCTACCAAGTGGGTGAGTAGCGTACTTTTTAATAGTATAAAGAGTATTACGCAAAATTCTATTAGTTTTGTCTTGACTTTGTTTATCATGTTTTATACTTTGTATTATTTCTTCAAAGATGGTCAAAAATTATTAGATTGGTTTAAAAAAATTTCACCTTTGGGTAGTGATTATGAGGTAAAATTGTATAGTAGATTTACTTCCACTGTTAGAGCCACTTTGAAAAGTACTTTGATTATTGGTGGTATCCAAGGTACTTTGAGTGGAATGTTGTTTTGGGTTACTGGTATAAAAGGTGCTTTTGTTTGGGGTGTCATTATGGTGCTTATAGCTATTATTCCGGCTGTTGGTACTTCTATTGTACTCATACCGGCTGCTATAATAATGCTTGCTTTTGGTAATATCTGGCAAGCTATTGTCCTTCTTATTGGAGCTCTTCTTATTAGTGTTATAGACAATTTTTTACGTCCACCTTTGATTGGCAAAGATACTCAGATGCATCCATTGTTGGTATTTTTTAGTACTATTGGCGGACTGTTAATGTTTGGTATTTCTGGTTTTGTGATTGGTCCAGTACTGGCTGCTTTGTATCTATCGGTGATGGTTATTTATGAACATTATTACAAGGAAGATTTGGATGATAATTAGAAGAGTTAAAAGTTCATAAAGTCCATAAAGTCATTTAAAAAAACGGTCTGTGAAATAAAAACAGTTTTTTAATTTAGAAATTTTATTATTATGTTTTATAACAAGTTGATATACAAAAGTACTGGTTTAGTGTATATTCTATGTTAGAGTTTGTATTGGTTGATAGAATATATATAAGGATTTTTCTATCTTACACTTTCGAAATATTGGTAATTCATACATATAGGTTGAAATATTCAAGTTATAAGTTTGATAAATTATAAAAAATTTTTAAAATAATTAATTCTAAATAAATATTTTTATATATTTAATTTGGATAATCATAAAATTAAATATATGAAAATATTTAAGAAGGCTTCAGTAGTTGCATTTTTGGTTGCATTTTTGTTTAATCTAACTGGAACAGCTAATGTATTTGCTGCAACAACACCATGATTAATTTTTGCCAGCCATCTTTCTCGCCAAGTTGGGTTTTTTCGTTGCGTGTTTTACGCGCGTGCCAATGTTTTTAATTAAAAATTGAATCAACCAAAACCTCTACTTTTTTGTTCATTGTATTATCATCATGATTATCAATATGAGTAGCAACACACAAGAATGCGACCGTAGCTCCGCGAATAGCAAACCAAACTCTAGGAAACTGATTAGAACGCAAATTTTTGACTGCTAGTTCTACTTTCCAAATAGTGAAACTTTCAAAACACCTTACTCTATGTAGTTTAGCAGGTGCAATTACCTGCTTTGGATTTATTGGATCAAAATGAACCTCACAGATTCTCTTAAATGATTCTAAACCCGCTTCAAAAAAAGGAAACCGCCGTTTTATACTGGCGGCTTCTTTTTCAAAATGAGGATGAAAAATAAAATTAAGCATCTTCGTCTAAATTAGTACCTCGATAAAAAGTCAGCTCATAAGCTATTTCTTGATTAGGAGCCGTGCCAATATATGGAGCTTCGGCATGAGTCAAATCTTCCAATTGTTTACCTGTAAGATGCCCATATTTCAAAACAACCCTATCTAATATTTCTTGTTCATCTTTTGAAAAGACTTCTTTAAATTTTTCTTTAGCTTTATAAATTTCAGTTGGATTATAATCAGGTCTTGCTTTTTCTAATTTTATAATAATCTTTTTTTCATTTACCATGTCTGTAATTACTTTTTCCATAGTAATAGGGAAAGGACCCATTGGCAACGCCTTATATATATCATCTGTAATTGATTTTTGAAATTTTTCAAAAAAATCAAAATCAACGAAATATAGTAATTTCGCTAGCTTTTTTTTACCTTTTATCTCGCCACCAAGTTTTTCAGCAAGATATAAGATAACTTCTTGATATTTTTTTTCGTTAATTTTAGGCATATTTTACCTTATTTTATCTTTGTAAGTATTATATCACAAAATATTCTAAATTAGAATAGTTTAGAGTTTAAAGATATTTTTCAATGATTAGCGTACCGCGGGCGGGAATTGAACCCGCACGACATTACTGTCAAGGGATTTTAAGTCCCTCGTGTATACCAGTTTCACCACCGCGGCGTATAAAATTAGAACGTTTTTATTTTTTTATATAATATAAACAAAATTCACTCTGGGGTGGCCAACGGGAATTGAACCCGTATTGTCGGTACCACAAACCGAAGTAATAACCATTATACAATGGCCACCCCAGAAAGAACTTTTTATTTGTAAAGAGAATTGTCCGCCCAAGGCGGATCCGCCTTGGGCGGAAACCCGTATTGTCGGTACCACAAACCGAAGTAATAACCATTATACAATGGCCACCCCACTAGGGACTTTTGGGTATTGGATAGAAAATATTATAATGGGAAAAAGGCTTTTTGTCAATAAATAGTACTTTGTTTTAAGAATAGTTTTCTCTATCCAGACATTTTGTTAATTTAACTTGGTTTTTTATTGTCAAATTGCTAAATTGTTGTTTAGATAAAGAAAGTAATGTAACAATTTAACAATTTGGCCATCAAAACATCTTAATAAAAAATACCGGATTTTTAGTCCAGCATTTTTTTGAAGTGTATGGTTGTTTTTATTTGTTTGTACTTTTTTCTAAAGCTCGTAATATTTCCAAAGGTATGGTAAAAATAACAGTATTTGATTGATCAGAGCTTAGATCATTTAGAGTGTTCAATGTTCTTAGATGTAGAGCCCCAGGCTGAGCACTGAGCATTTGGGCTGCTTGAGCTAGATTGGCAGCTGCTTGGACTTCGCCACCAGATTTGATAACCACCGCTCTTCTTTCTCGTTCAGCTTCGGCTTGTTTGGCAATAACGCGTTGCATCTCATCTGGCAAGGTTATATCTTTTAGTTCCACTGCTTCAACTTTTATACCCCAAGGATCAGAAGCTTTATCAACTAATTCTCTAATTCTTTGAGCAGCTTGGTCTCTATTGGCCAACAATTGATCAAGTTCAAGTTCTCCTACAACATTTCTCATCGTAGTCTGAGCAAGCTGACTGATTGCATAAAAAAAGTCTTCTACTTCAAGCATAGCTTTGGAAGCATCGCTTACTTT
>MNVC01000028.1 GCA_001871435.1 Candidatus Magasanikbacteria bacterium CG1_02_32_51 | reverse complement strand
AATGCCAATTGATTGCACCATACAATTATTTCTTAGATGAATTAAATGGCAACCACCAATTTGAAAGACATTCTCGTTTGATATTGAAGCGTTTCCTTTCTGGGAAAGCCTAACCAGTTTATTGGTCTTTGTTTAAAAAAGTGATGGCCAAAGCTATACATCATTTACTTTCTTAGGGGGTTTATTTCCCAAGGGGTGATGATGAATGTACAGCTTTTGCCAGGTATTATATCATTGATTGCAGTATAACTGACTAACCCCTCTGCCCAAAATCCAAAACGAAAAAATTTTGTTCGCGATTATTAATAATGAGACGGCGACACGGGAAAATATAAAAAAAGACAAAAAATTTACATCGTACAACAGCCGATATGCGGTTACACTCCTCGTTCCTCGTCGTTCCACCCATATTTGCTACGCAAACATCGCATATCGGCGTACATTAAGTGACATTGAATTTTAGTTTATACTCTATAACAAAAGCTAATCAATTAACAAAAAATATATGAAAATTTTTGCTCAATTTGTCTCAAGTCTTGTGGGTTAACCATACTTTTGATGCCATCAGTAATACTGACAGCAATAACAAATTAGCAAAAATTTTCAAAGACAAGAAGCTGATTTAATAGGTTAGATCCTGAAACTGGAGCAAACAAGGCGCTATATCAAGCAGCCAGTGATTTGATGTGGCAACAATATGGTGAAGAAAAAATGGATTATGTTGATCGTCTAGAAGAAGAAAAAAAGTATTAATGATACTAGATAGAATGGTTAAAGAAGGAAATATAAGCAATAATGATCTACAAGAAATTTTAAATTCAAGAGAATATAAAGAATACACGTTGACAAACGACAAAGAAAATGAATCCTAATAACTTGTTCATTATGGATAGAAAAATTGTTTTATTTTGGTAAAACACAATAAATTATCAAAATCCTCAAATAGTAGGTGCTAATAAAAACCCTATATATTAGCTAAAAAAACATCCATTGACATTACTATATCAGTAGAGTATCATAGTAAGTGATATTACTATATCACTTAAATAACATACAAAAACATATGGAGGAAATACTTAAATATTTACAAAACCAGTTAGTCCAAATCCCCTTTCGTTTGCGTACCTACGTGCAAGACGAACAAGGTAAAAAATATCCTCAAAGAAATATTTACATAAAAATTGATAAATATTTAAAGGATTTTTTGCATAACCCAGAAGCCCATGATCGATGGATTATTATCCCAGGTCTTCGTGGTGTTGGTAAAACCACTATACTAGCCCAACTTTTTCTAAATCACTATCAAGAAGTTGATCAGCAGAGAATGTTATATATTTCACTGGACGAAGTGGTAAATGTTTTGGGTTCATCTCTTAAAGATGTCCTAACGGCTTACGAAAGAATACTTGGTGAAAGTTTTGAAAAACTTACCAAGCCATTATTTATTTTTATTGACGAAGCTCAATATGACCCAAAATGGGCATCAGTATTAAAATCTGTTTACGACCGAACAAATAAAGTTTTTGTGGTTTGTAGTGGTTCATCAGCGGTATCTTTACAAACAAATCCTGATGTAATTCGTCGCTCTATCTTCCAAAAACTTTTTCCAACTAGTTTCACCGAATTCTTAATGATTCGTGATGGTAAATTTCCGATTAAAGACTTAAAGAAAAATTTAAAAGAGGCTATATTTAATGCTGATTCTGCCAAAGACGCTTACGAAAAACTAAAAAAACTTGAACAAAGCGTAATAAGTGCGTGGTCGTCTATAGATCGTCACTATATTGACGAGTATTTAAAAATAGGTACTTTACCATTTGCAATCCGCATGAAAGACGAGGTGCGGGTTTACCAAACAATCTCATTACTCTTAGACAAAGTAATTAACCAAGATGTACAAAGTTTAGGTCGTTTTGATACCAAAACACTTGTTCATATTAAAAGAGTATTATTTTTGTTAGCCGAATCCGATGTAGTAAGCGTTCAAAAACTTTCTACAACGCTTGAAACAAGTGTGAACACTATTTCTAACATTCTGGAAGTATTGGAACAGGCAGAATTACTTATCCGCATCATGCCGTATGGTTCAAATTCTAAAAAAGTTAGAAAACCTTCACGCTACCAATTTATGTCATCAGCAATGCGGTCGGCATTTCTTTCCGTCGCTGGTAACGAACAAATTTTTATCGGCCAAAAAGGCCGACTTATGGAGGATATTGTTGCCATGACATTACACCGGGAATTTGTTGCTAGTAGTCGTGGCGCTCTCAATCACGACAGTTCAAAAGGTGGCGCCGACTTTATTCTGACTATTGCAGAAAAGAGTATAATTCCCATTGAAGTTGGCGTGGGTGAAAAACTTGGCACACAAGTTAGAAATACTATGAAAAAAGTACACTCAGCTAAATATGGTATTGTGATATGTAATAATGAACTGGCATTATTAGAAGATTCCAACATTATAAAAGTTCCGTTAGATTATTTCTTACTGATATAGAGTGACCAATATGGCTGTGTGGTATTCCACCCCTACCACTTCTGCTCCTTCGCCATATTGAGTGAGCGAATTCGCCCCCCCTTTGTCCCCCGTGAATGAGCGAAAAAAACAAAAAGTATAAAAATTTTACAACGCCTAACACGGTATATGCGGTTCAGAAAATTGACGCAATTATATTTTAGAAGAATGTCAATTTTCCTCGACCAAAATTTCGCCACTCTTTTATATTTTAATAATGAGGTGTCGAAACTTCAGATGATGCCAATACGTTAGACGAAATAATTTATTTTTTAAATTTTTAATATGGAACCACTCAACTCTAAAATTGAACACGAGCCCACTCCAAGGGATATTAGTTCTGAATTTTTAAGTATGGACACATTTGAATTTAGTGATTTTTTAAGAACCATCTCTATCTATTACAATAGACTGGAAAGATGTACCAACTGCGAGAAGATTAAAAGCTTTTCTTGAGAGCGGACGTGGACAGAAAAGATCTGCAACAATAAGGGCGACTGATGATCAATATATGCAAGAGTTGAACGTTTTTGCATCTGGTGTAAAAAGAGAAAAAGTTTAAAAATTCCACGTCGAGCAAATGAAACAATTGATACACAAAAATGTCCACAAATATGCTGGTGATTTTGATAAATCACAGTTAAAAGTAAAATTTAATCCTAACAATGGATAAAACCATAGTTTAGTATTATAGTTGTGCTTCTAGTTTAGAATGTATGGGGACAATGCGAGTATTTGCTATAGCCAAAAAAAAATGATATAGTAAAACAATATTATATAATCATACTATGGAATATCTAAAAATTAAGAGACTAAATACAGATTCATCTGGTATAAAACTATTTACCAGAATTTTTTATGGAATGGTGGTCGTTAATCTTTTACTTGGAGTCTTGATCAAGCATTTCTTAGAAGTATTATTATTAGTATTAGCACCAGCATTTTTACTATTCTGGATAATTATGAAATTAGTTAAAGGCGATGATGTTACCTTTACGGATTCTGAAATTTATCAAACGAATATATTCAAAAAGAAAACAAAATCCATAAAACATACGGAGATAGTAGAAATTTTTGCTCTTTCTTCTTCTATAAATTATTTAGCAACTGCCGTTGGGTCTATTGGATCCGTAGCAAGGCCTTCTATCTCTATTTCAATAATTCCTTTTTCCAAAATTATATCCAGTAAAGAAAGCTTCGGAGGAACCAACACTATTGTTATTTCTAAAAAAAATAGAGATGATCTTATGCAAACTCGTTTTCCATATATAAAAAGATTGGCTGACAATAAAGATTGTATTGTTTTGAATCCCAGAAAAGAAGTAATAGATTTACTATATAAAATTTTACCGCAGTATATCAAGGAAAATTAAATCGCTAACTATATATATATGAAAAAACTAATTTCATTGGCGTCACTCTCTTTTTTTCTCTTACTTGGAGCTGGCTGTCAAAATCAAGGACGAAACACTTCCTTACCACCTGCAGTCAATGAACCACAAACCCAAATAGTTTCTGAAAGTGAAAAACAAGATACTGGTGATACCACAAAAGTTGACATCACTCTTTACAAAGGTCTATGGTTTGATATTGAGTATCCACAAAATTTTAGTGCAAAACCAACAATTAAAACTGATGAAGCATACTTCTTGTCTCCCGATGGAACTGTTGAGTTTTTTGTTTATTCACCACTTTGGGCTGGAAATCCTGAGAATTATTTAACAATAGCCCCAACTGAAGAATTGGTAGACGAAAAAATTGAAGAAACAAAGGAAGCCGAACAACCCGGTCAATATGGTGACAAAATCACTCGCTTCGTTACTGTCAAAGCCAAAGACGGTTCATACTATCGTTCATTTGTATCTATCAAAGAACAAATAAATACTGGAAGTGAAATACATCACGTATTTGGTATCAAGTATCAAGACAATACAGCTTATGAAAAATACAGAGATAGTTATATTACTTTCAAAGAATCTCTAAATCAATATTCTGATTAGTAACATCTGACAAAATAATAAAAGCAACTTCACAGTTGCTTTTTTGTTTTTCAACGCAAGATTGATCAGTCTCTGACAGACAAATTTTTTAAATAACTAATAAAACATATAAATAAAATGGTAATTTTCCCCCCTACTAGGGGGAGAATTTATCCTTAATATTTTTATGATGATTATCAACTTTGTTCTGTCAGTTTTTTTACCAACCAATTTTATTAACAGTGCCTGATTTAACGTTTAAATACTTTAACAAACAACTTGAAAAAATACGCCAATATAAACAAAACAGTTCCTGTCAAAATAATCGTCGCTCCGGATGGTAAATCCAAATAGTAAGAAGAAATAAGTCCAAACAAAACTATAGATACTGAAAATATAATAGTCAACAATGTAAAAGATTTAAAACTTCGCACAAACATCTTGGCAATAGCACTTGGTGTCACAAGTAGAGAACTAACCAAAATAACACCAACAAGCTTGATACTAAGGATAATCACCACAGCAGTAGATACATAAAGCAATAAATCAAAAACCCAGACACGAGAACCAGATAGATAAGCTCCAATAGGATCAAAAGTACTAAACAAAATTTTGCGATAAAACACCAACAACACTACCAAAACCATCAAACCAATAATCACAATAGACCACATATCATAAGTATTGATAGTCAAAATATTCCCAAACAAATAACTAATCAGCTCAGGCTGATAGCCTTGATAAAAATGAAGTAAAATAATACCAATAGCCATGCCAGTAGTGAGCATCAGGGCTATGGCCATATCACTAGATATATTGGTTTTCTTTTCCAAAAAATAAATAATCACCGCAATAATACTCGCCAAGACCACAGCAGTAGGGATAGGTGCCCAACCAAGTAATATTGCCAAAGCAATCCCAGCCAAAGAAGCATGGGCAATACCATCACCAATGAAACTCATCTTACGAGTAACTACAAAAGTACCAAGCCAACCCAAAAGTACTGAAACAAAAGTACCAGTAAGCAAGGCTCTAATCATAAAAGGATATTGTAAAAATTCTAGCATAAGGTCACATCATCCTGAGCCGGCGAAGCACGGCGTGAGGATCTTTCTTAAAATTAAACTTACTTTGGCTCCAGAATCTAACGCAACACTATTGGCGCGAAGCGCCAAAACTGTTAGATTAGATTCATATGAATAAATATAAACGATTAAATGAGAATGAGCGAGAGGAAATCAGTCGAATGCTCGCTCAACAGTGTTCTTTTCAAACTATCGCCAAATCATTGGGGCGTTTTACTAGCACTATCAGTCGTGAAATTGGAGCCGGTAGTGGTAATAAGTATACCTATCGAGCC
>MNVC01000019.1 GCA_001871435.1 Candidatus Magasanikbacteria bacterium CG1_02_32_51 | reverse complement strand
AAGGTTTACTAAGGTTAAACATCCTTATACCAACGGTAAAGCTGAACGTGTTATTAGAACTCTAATGGAGATGTGGCATAATAAAACTAAGTTTAATAGTAGAGCTCATAGAAAGACAGAACTTATTAGATTTATTAACTGGTATAATACTGTCAAACCTCATAAAGGTCTAAATAATCTCACACCTTTAGAGCAACTTATTAACTATTTTTATCCTAATGAATTGTAAACAACGCTTTACTTTCTTACACATAACCATATATACAATAACACAAAAACAACCCCTATTCAAGAGATTGTTAAAATATTGAATAGGAGTGGTGAACGTAAGTTCGCCAAATTTTTTTACACAGGGCAAACTTACGTTTGCTATTCCTTATAGCATCCCGATTTTATCGGGACTAAATTACAAAATTTTATTTCATTCTCTCTTCTACCTTTGTCCAATTGACATGATCCCAGAATTTGGCAATAAAATTAGGACGAGCATTGCGGAAATCTATGTAGTAGGCATGTTCCCAAACATCGATTGTTAGTAGGGGATTTTTGCCATCGGTAATCGGTGTATCAGCATTGTGAGTTTGGACTATTTCAAGTTTGCCTTCAGAATTTTCTACTAGCCAAGCCCAACCAGAACCAAATAAGGTTGAGGCTAGAGCGGTAAACTTTTCATTGAAATTTTCTAGTGAATCGAAATTTTCTTTTATTTTTGACATCAATTTGTCACCAATATCATGTTTATCAGGACTTAATGAATCCCAGAAGAAACTATGGTTGAAGTGTTGGGCAGCGTTATTGAATATAGCTAGATTATTTTCAGCTTTGGCAGTCTTGATTACTTCTATAAGGTCTTTGTCAACATAATTTGTACCTTCTATGGCAGTATTCAACTTGGTGACATAGCTAGCGTGATGTTTGCCATAGTGAAAATCAAAAGTTTCGGCAGAGCAAAAATCTGGCATAGAATCTTTACTAAAAGGTAGTTGTGGTAGTTCGAACATAAGCGAGTATATTAGATAAATAAATTCCTCCCCTAGTAGGGGAGGCTAGGAGGGGTCTGTAGTAAAATAAAACGTTTTACTCAAAGATGGACCCCCTCTAACTCCCCCTAATATGGGGAGAACAATAGGTTAGTCTTTTTAAATCTTTCCAACTAAATCAAGTCCTGGTGTCAAAGTATCTGCTCCTGGTTTCCACTTTGCTGGACAAACCTTATCACCATGCTCGGCTACGAATTGGGCTGCTTGTAGTTTTCTGATTAGTTCTTCAGAGTTTCTACCAATACTATTGTCATTGATTTCATAAGATTTTATTACACCTTTTGGATCAACAATAAAAGTAGCACGTAAATCAAGGCCTTCTTCTGCTAAGTAAACGCCAAGAAGTTTGGATAATTTGGTCGTAGGATCGGCTAGCATCGGGTAGTTTACTTTTTTGATAGCTTCAGAATGATCATGCCAGGCTTTGTGAACAAAAACAGTGTCAGTACTAATACTCAAAACTTCAGTATTGAGAGATTTAAATGTTTCATAATTTTCAGCCATGTCTTCTAGCTCTGTTGGACAGACAAAAGTGAAATCAGCTGGATAAAAGAATAGTACAGACCATTTTCCACCCATTTTACTTGGGTTAATTTTGACAATGTCATTGTTGCTATAGGCTTCCAGTTCCATGTCAGGTACAGTTTGTCCAATCAGATTTGGACGATAAGTTATTTCTTCCATATGTTGACAAGTTATTATTACTAAATTAATACTTTTATGGTACTATATTATTTTCTTCTAGTCAACATGTAAAAATAATATTGTTTCCACAGTTGTATATTTATTTGTGGTATGCTATACTAAGTAAAGTTTAAAATTATATTTTATTTATTATTTAACTTATAACAAAATATGGAAGAACAAAAAACACAAAAAAGTATTTTTGAAGTAATGAATCCGCAACAAACCTTTTTATTTGGTTTGGTTGGTGGTGTTATGCTTCTTTGTACAATAGGATTTTTTATTTTATTGGGTCTTTTTTTGAAAGGCGGAAATATAGGATCTTTGTCTAATAATGGTAACAAAGATAATACTGTTGTTGCCAATAATACTGATGACAATAATAAGGTTGATGTTAATAATGGTGCTCCAACTAATATTAATGTCAAAGCAGTTGATACAAAGACTGATCATATTAGAGGAAATAAGGATGCAAAAATCACTATTATAGAATTTTCTGATCCTGAATGTCCTTTCTGTAAAAGATTTCATGAAACAATGTTGCAAGTTATAGAAAAATATAGCGATAATGTTCGTTGGATATATCGTAATATGCCTCTTGATGGTTTACATAGTCAAGCCCGTACTGAAGCCAATGCTCTTGAATGTGCTGGTGCTCAAGGTAAATTTTGGGAATATACAGATTTACTTTATAAGACAACCAATTCTAACAATAGTCTTGATTTAACCTTGTTACCAAAATTTGCTACGCAAGTAGGTCTAAATTTAACTAAATTCAATACTTGTTTTAATAACAAAGATTTTGCTTCAAAAATTCAAGCTGACGAAGCAGATGGTCAAGCTGCTGGTGGACAAGGCACTCCTTATTCAGTCTTGATTGGGCCAAATGGTGAAAAGACTGCTATCAACGGTGCATATCCTTTTGCTCAAGTAGAACAAATGATTCAACAATATCTTAACTAGCAGATTAAGCAAAGTAAGCAGAATAAGCAGATTAAGTTGAAAATAAAAACGGTTTCTGAGAAGCCGTTTTTTTTATTTTTGAATTGTTTTATTTTTTTAAAGGATTGAGTCCTGTTTTTAATAAATTTTCAATTGTTTTGAAAAGTGGTGTTGGTAAATTGTCCCAATTGTACCAATCCCAGCCAAGACATTTGTGAGGTTCTTTTACTTCAGGTTTTCCAGAGATATAGTCAGCTAAAACAAAAATAGTATTGTAGTGTTTATTTTCTTTTTCAAAAATATCATTTGTTGTTGTAAAAAATCTTATGTTATTAATTTCAATACCAGCCTCTTCTGTTGTTTCTCTTTTGGCGCAATCTTCCCAGCTTTCATTAAATTCCAAATGTCCACCTGGAAAAGCAAATGTATTTTCTCCATGTGCACCTATTCTTTTTCCAAGCAAAACTTTTCCGTCTTTTATTATGATTACGCCAACACCTACTTTTGGTCTTTCTATTTTTTCAGAAACAAATTCAAATCTAGGTATTTTTTTACCATCTATTTCTACTTCTTCCAAAAAATTGGTAATTGGTCTAACCCAATAATCACACAAACTTTGTTCATACAAAGGTTTATAAAGTACTAGATCTTCTAGTGTCTCTTCAAGTTTGGCAATTCCCAAAACCTTGTATTCTTTGCCTTTGTAGTGTTTATAAATACCTTTTTTGATATCAATCATATTTTTTGTCTTTAAGGACTTTTGACTATCTAATTATATCAAAATAGCTAAATTAAGACAAACTGTTGTTATTGTAAATAATTATCAAAATAAAACATCCTTTTTTAAAGGACGTTTCTTTTTGTGATCCGGGTGGGGTTCGAACCCACGACCGTTAGCTTAAAAGGCTACTGCTCTACCAGCTGAGCTACCGGACCATGTTTTTAATTTTATTTTTTTACAAACGACCATTTAGCTTAATAGTCCGTCAGCCGACGGATCTACCTGTTTGAGCTACCGGACCATGTTTAGGTTGAAAATTACGTTTTATATGATATAATACCTTAGTAAAAAAGTCAAGACTTATTCTGTGACTTTTCTCGGAAAATATTACGGGGATATTATAACATAATGTCTTAGTGAATAATAGTCTTTAATTTAGATTTATCCATTATTATTTATTCAGGCTAATTTAACTTATTTTAATTAGAAATTATGATGGACAAAAAATATTTGAATAGTATAAAAAAAAATTTGCTTCAGTATGCTGAGGTAAGAAGAGAAGTAATAAAATCATCAGATGACGCCTTGTACAATGCCAAAAGGGCTATTTTTGCCATGCACAGGGACAATATGAAGGAAGCTGAAGAGAAATTGCTTAATAGTAAAAAATTATTGGAAAATCTTTTGAAGAAATATTATAAATATAGAGAAGTTGAAGAAGAAGGTTCTTTCAAAGCTGGTCTTGAAGAGTATGTTGAAGCTAATTTGTTTTATCAATTTTTGACTACTGGAAAAATAGGAAAAATTGCAGATATAACAATTCCAGAACGTAGCTATATTGGTGGACTTTGTGATGTACCTGGAGAATTGTATCGTTATGCTATCAAGTCAGCTACGCAGAAAGATATGAAAAAAGTAAAACAATGTACTAACATGGCACAAGAAATCACAGGAGAACTTATAGAATTTAATCTCACCAGTTATTTGCGTAACAAGTTTGATCAAGCCAAAATGGCTGCTCAAAAGATTGAAAAAGTAGTTTATGAACTTAGTTTGAATGAGTCTAAATAATTTCAAATAAAATGGTGGGAAGAAGAGTGCAGAGAATATGACATCAAGGTCTAAGTCTTCCCAAACTTTGACCTATCCGGCTCCGACGTAGATAAGCGTCATTAACTGGGAGCCAAACTTGCCCTCCACCTCCTTTGTCAGTTAGGAATAACAGGCAAGTCGCATATATCTCTGCACTTTGTACCGGCCTCCAACAGACTGGTTGAAGATTGTAGAACCCCTCCAGAACTACTCCAGCACATCTATTGTATCACGTTTTTTATTAATATCAAAAAACTGTGTATTAAGATAAATAAAACAGTTTTTTGTTGATAGAGAGATAGTATGAAAAAAATAATAAAAAAAATATTTCCAAAAAAGTTTTTAAATCTTAGACATTTATTTTTTGCTTGGTTTGGAGCCTTTGTATACAAGAATCCTTCCCAAGAATTATTGGTTATTGGAATTACTGGTACTAGTGGAAAATCTACAACTGTATATCTGTTGAGACAGCTTTTGGAAAGTGCTGGTTTGCGTGTAGGTTCATTATCCACTATTGATTTTTATGTTGCAGGAGAAGAAAAATTAAATGATCAGAAGATGACCATGCTTGGTCGTATGCAAATTCAAAAATATTTACGTGAAATGGTAGATAAGAAATGTGATGTAGCAATTGTTGAGACTACTTCTGAGGGTCGTTTACAGTACCGTCATAGCTTCATCAATTATGATATGATAGTTTTGACTAATTTGTATCCTGAGCATATTGAATCTCACGGTAGTTTCGAAAATTATAAAAAAGCTAAATTGGATATTTTTGAATACGTTTCCGAGTGTAGTGTTAAAAAGTTAGGTAATAAATTATCAATGAACTCCGTCCTAGGCGAACCAGTCTTCGCTGGAAAAACAGCAATCGTCAATTGTAATAGCCAATATTCTCCAGAATTTTTGCAATTCAATTTTGCAAAAAAAATAGTGTTTGGTAGTAAACAAGAAAAAGATTATTTAGAAAATATAACAGACAAATTTTTGTTTAGTGATGTTCGAGTGGATAAAGATGGATTACATTTTGAAATTGAAAATCACAAATTTATGGCACCAATGTATGGTGAACATAATATTTATAATATTGTTGGTGCTATTACAGTAGCTCGTGAATTAAATATTTTCTGGGAAGTAATTGAAAAAACTGTTAGTGTTTTCAAAAATGTTCCAGGAAGAAATGAATTTATTTTAGAAGCAAAAGGCAAAGGCTTTGATGTAATAGTTGATTATGCCTTTGAACCAGTGGCTCTTACTAAATTATACAAAGTTGTTGATTTGTTAAAACCAACAGGAAGAATAATTCATGTCTGTGGTTCTACTGGTGGTGGCCGTGATAAATCTCGTCGTAAAGTAATAGGAGAGATGATTGCCCAAAAGGCTGATATTTTCATTGTAACTGACGAAGATCCTTATGATGAAAATCCATTGTCTATTATCAAAGAAGTTTCTGAATTTGCTCAAAAGGCTGGTAAAAAATTGAATGAAAATTTGTTTGAAATATTAGATAGAAAAGAAGCTATTGGTAAAGCTGTAGAAATAGCCAAAGTAGGGGATTTGATTTTGCTAACAGGAAAGGGAAGTGAACAAGCTATGTGTATAACTGGAGGAAAAATGATTTTTTGGGATGATAGACAAATTGTCAGGGACAGTTTGAAAGTTAAAAGTTCATAAGGTTTGTAAAGTTATGAATAAACTTATTAGTATAATCATACCAGTTTATAATCGTGCCGAGATTTTTGAGAAGTCTCTTTTGTCAGCTACCAAACAAAATTATGAAAATACAGAAATTATTGTAGTTGATGATGGTAGTACGCCACCAATTTTCAATTTTCAATTTTCAATTTTCAATAATCCTAAAATAAGATGGTATAGAGAAGAAAATAAAGGTGCTCCGGCTGCTCGCAATAGAGGTTTTACAGAATCAAAAGGTGAATATGTGATATTTTGGGATGCTGATATTGAAGCTGACAAAAATATGTTGACCAAAATGTCAGAAATTTTGGAAAGTCAAAAAGACGTTTGTTTTGTTTATAGTAGTTTCAATTTGGGAAAGAAAAAAATGTTGGCTCAAGAATTTTCACCGATTCAATTACAGAAAAATAATTTTATTCATACTAGCTCTTTAATTAGAAAAAAAGATTTCCCTATGTTTGATGAAAAGTTGAAACGTTTTCAAGATTGGGATTTGTGGTTGACAATGGTTGAACAGGGTAAAAAAGGTTATTGGTTGGATGAATGTTTGTTTACTATTATTTCTAATGGGGGAATAAGCGATTGGTTACCAAAATTTGCTTACAAAAAACCATGGAGTTATCTGCCATGGTGGAAAGGAAAGGTGGGGAAGTATAAAAAAGCTAAAGAAATAATTACAGAGAAACATAATTTAAAAAAAGAAGCATAGGTTGCTTCTTTTTTAATTCTAGCTAAGTAATAGTTTTTTTCATTTTGTTAAAAATTTTATATAGAGTTAAAACTATATTATCAAAAGTAGTCAAAGGTTGTGCCATAAAAGTCATTACTAAAGTGATAAATAAGATGCCGATTACATGAAAAAGAACAGGGGTAGTTATGTTAATTACTAGTAGAGCAATAATTGAGCCTAAAAGTCCTACATATATATCATGATAGTTATTTACAAGACGTATTTTTTTGATAATTTCAATGATGAGAATTGCAATGATGAATAAATAAACTAACGTCCCAATAACACCTAGTTCAGCTAACATTTCAAAATATCCCCAATCGTACTGAGTGGTTGTTGTATAATCATGACTTAGAGAATTGTAGTATGTGATAGAACTTCCTATACCATGCCCAAGTAGAGGAGCTTCTTTTATTTGTTTGAAAATTGGCTCTAGTAACATTGTTCTAGTATAGCTACTTGTTTCAGACATTGGTTTGATAAGACTACCAATACGCACTCCAGCAATTTCTAAGCCAAAACTACGACCTTGACTAGCTATAAAATTAATACTTGTAAAAGTAATACTCAAAATCGCTATTGACCAAATAGAAACAAAAAGCCATTTTTTTATGTTATGTTTGTATATAAGAAATGCCATGCCCACAAAAAAACCCAAAAAGTAAGCACGAGAAAAATTTAGTATAAGAGTAATGGCTAACAAAACAAACATCAAACGCCACCAGTGATTGTGTTTTTCTTGGCGCATTAGTAAAGCTACAATGATGATCATTATCAATGGTATGAGTAAGTGTTCTGGTGTAACAATTCTATAAAAAAAATCTGTTATAAAAGTGATTTTTCCATTAACAATATCTCGATACCATTTGTAATAAGCACCTTGAATTAATGATATCCTAGATACAAACAAAACAAAGGTAAAAAGAGAAAAAAGTGCAGAGCCTATAACATAGACTCCAATAAGACGTATGAAATATTCCTGAAGTTTTTGTTTATTAAATAGATGGTAGGCTGGTAAAAAAAGTATAAAATAAGTATAAGGTATAAGATCTTTTATGATATCTGCAAAATTGTGTTGGTGTAATAAAGCATTTGTAAAAGAAAAAAACGTTAGTATCATTATGAGTGGTAAAACATAAAAAAATTTGTGTGGAATGTATAATAAGCGTAAATTTTTATGATAAAGAGCGTAGCATATCCATAAAAACATGAAAACTAAAATTAGTGTTGTTCTAATGGATAACCCAAAAAAGCTAAATAAGTTTCCGGAGCCACCAAGAAATAATTCTGTGAGTAATAACATAAAGGCATAGGTCGGATTTTTGAAAAAGAATACCCCCATGGTTATAAACAAAGAAAAAATTATTGTAGTTTGAAGTATGTCGTTAGTCCTAATAAAAAAAGAAAGTACTCTCAAAATTATAAAAGTACCTAAAAGAAAAATAGACTGCCAGTTTATAAAAATAGCTTCTTTATTAAGTTTTAAATTTAACATAAAATTGTAAATTTATAATAATTTTACTTTGTCTATATTTTTGTAACCATTCAAAAATACCTTACTTTCTATAACTGGTTTTCCTTCAATTTGAAGTTTAGTTATTTCAAGTGCAAAATCATTTGTTCCCACATAAATCTTGTCTTGTTCTATTTGGACTAGCCCTGTTGCTAGTTTTTCTTCACTTATTTTTATTTTTAGTAATTTTATTCTTTTATCATTCCACATTGTCCAAACACCTGGCCAAGGTGTGAAAGCTCGATATTGATTATAGATTTGTTTGGATGAATTTTTCCAGTCTATCTTACCATCATCACGACTAAGTTTTTTGCAAAGAGTTACCTGTGTCTCATCTTGATTTTGGGGAACAATTGTTTTATCTAAATATTTTGGTATGGTACTGAGCAGTAGCTGTGAGCTAATATTTGCCATTCTAGCGTCAAGTTCTAAGTAAGTCTCAGCATTTTCAATATCTATTTCTTTTTGGCTTAAAATTGGTCCAGAATCCATGCCTTTGTCCATGAGCATAATAGTTATTCCTGTTTTTGTGTCACCATTTAAGATAGCTGATTGTATTGGCGAAGCACCTCGATATTTTGGTAGTAGAGAAGTGTGAACGTTTATTGTGCCAAATTTGGGAATATTCAAGATATTTTCTGGAATGAGAAGTCCATATTGGGCAACGATGAATAGTTCAGAGCCATTAGCCAATAGTTCATAGTTTTTTAAACTATCTGGTTGATCTATTTCTAAATTATTTTCTTCAGCTAGAAGTTTGACTGGAGATTTTTGTAAAATTTGTTTACGCCCAACTGGTTTGTCTGGTTGGGTAATGACTTTTTTTATTTCAAAAAGAGGACTGTCTATTAGTCCAGATAATATTTTAGTTGCGAATTGGTGAGTACCGAAGAAGATAATTTTTGTTTTCTGCATAGATATATAATTTTGAATTTTAAATTTAGGAATTTTAAAACAATTTTTGAATGATTTAATCATTGTATTCCTAGAGGCTTGCCTCGAGGTTTCCATATAAGGAAGAGTTTGAGAAACGTTGAGTTTCTCAATATAATAAATATCTTCCGCTGGATACCTCGTCAGCTTGCTGCGAGGTAGTTCATTTTTAAAGTATTTAAAGATAGCTTTTTAAAATTCCTAAATTCCTAATTTTTTATTCAATTTCATAGACCCCCGTCGCTTTGTCAATAAATAAAATTCCATCAAGATGATCAACTTCATGTTGAATAACTCGAGCAAAAAAATTGTTGGCTTCAAATTTTATTTTTTCGCCGTTTCTGTTCAAAGCTTCTACATTTATTTGTCTGTAGCGTTTTACTTTTCCATAAGTTTTTGGTACTGACAGACAACCTTCCAAATCTGTATAAGTTTTTTTATTTATTTTTTGCCAGTTTGGATTTATCAAAACCAAATCTTGGTTATTGTCCAAAGTATTATATTTATCTTGTTTTAGTGCTTCTTTACCAATAATACAAACACGAATATTTTTGCTAACTTGAGGAGCAGCCAAACCTATACCATCATCTTTGTACATGGTAATTATCATATCATCAAAAAGTTTTTGGGCTTCACTAGAGCGAACAAAATTAAGGTCTACTTCTATAGATTTTTTTCTTAGATTTTCATTGGGAATTGTTATTACTTCTAACATATTATTATTTTGGATTGACAAATTGAACGAAGTGAAATTTGTTACAACGTAGTAACAAAATTCGCCTTCGCTCATTTTGTCATCCCGTTTTTTTTGTTATTTTATTTTAAGGTGAAAGCAAACTAATTGGGTTAGGATCTATTTTATGGTTACCTGGTATAAATTGATTTATTTGTCTTATAACTAGAAAGGGATTTTTTTCAGCAATTTTAATGGCAAAACTGTACCAATATTTTCTTCTAAAATATTTTGGTTGCATCTCATAAGGACCAAGAATAGTAACATTATTTGAGATTTTTGTCAATGCTAAATTTAGATTCTTGATAGTCTGTTCTATTTGGAATTTGCTTTGTCCTTCGTTGTCACCACCATAGTAGTATTTTACTATATATTTGTAAGGAAATAAACCAAGTTTCTGTCTATTGTTCAGGTCTGTCCTATATATCCTATCTTTTTCACCTAGAGATTTGAAAATAGTATGTTCAGCTTTGTTGGATTGAATATAGAATTTACTATCTGTTCTTCTATAATATTCTACTTCTTGTATGTTGTGCCAAATGTTTTCTGTTGATAAATATTCTGGTATAGCTAGTTGTCGGTCTATATCTAAGAAAACAATAAGTTCAGTTTTCATCCAATTTATAGATTTGAAAGCGGCGATTGTTCCAATTATAATATTTTGTTTATCTTCAGAAAACTTTGATAAGTCAGTATTTTTGTCAATGTTAATAATATTGTGATTAGTGTTTGTATTTAGTAATTTTTTAAGTTCAGATTCTACCAACTCTGTACCATAGCCATACATTTTAGTTAATTCACTATTGCATTTTGGACAAGTAGCAGATAATGGTTTGATAAAATTGTTATAAGGTGAATAGAGTATGTTTTGTTCTTTTTTGTAAATTAATGGCAACCCTGTAAGGGGGTCAGACTCTACAAAGTTGCAATTCATACAAGTAACACTAGTAGCATAACCTTTTCTATTTAGGTATATAAAAACATCTTCTTTTGAGTTTTTTATCTTATCTTCTAATTCTAAAGAAAAGATATTTTTGTTTTTAAAAAAATCTTTATTTGTGAAATTTATAATAATTGGTAAGTTTTTTTCATTTATTTTTTTTCTTTTAAAAAGCAATCTGTCTTTTGTCATTTTTTTATTTATTTTAATTGTTCCCTTACTTATCTCATAATATTTTTCAAAACTAGGAGAAAAACTACTAAATATTAAATCACAAGAATATAATTTTTGTAAAAATTTTGCAATATCTTTGCTTTGAAATTTTGGGCTACTGTCCCAGCTTTTTAGATTTTCATCATGTTCATAATCTATAATCACTTTGTCCAAATTGTTGAAGGGTAAAAAAAGAGCATTTCTAGTGCCTATAACAATAGTTTCTTCTTCTTTTTTTATTTGTAACCAATTTTCAAATTTTTCTTTATTACTCAATTCGGCATACCAAGTGACAACTTTTGTTTGTAATTTTTGTGGTAAATATTTTTTTATTTCTTCTATTTTCCAGATTTCTGGTACAATAATTAAAGTTGTTTTTTTTAGATTTTTGTATAATTTTTTATGCTCGTGTTCTGAATTATAAAGATAGTATTCTTGGTTTGGTTTTTCTTTTTTGATATTTGGTTTTTCTTTTTTTAATATCATTTTTTTTAATTTTCTTTTTTGTAAAGGGCACAAAGCCATCTTCAAAAAAGTTGAAGGAGAGACTAAATATATTTCAGCTAGCTGTATATAAAGATGTAATTGTTTTTTGTTTAGTATTGGTATTTCATTTACTATTTCTATAAGACATTTTAGTTTTTCATTTTCTGAATTTTTTTCAATATCAAAAATAACCCCAAAGATTTCTTTATTGCGGAAAGAAATTTTTACCAATTGACCAATTTCTACTGAAGTTTTCAATTCTTCGTTTATTTGATAATCAAAAGTAGAAAAAGCTCTAGGTAGTCTAGTAAGAGGTATTATTTTTAAAATCACATCAAAATATAAATTCACCAGTTAGGTAACCAACGCCTAACACAGTTTCATAGGATAAATTTTTGAAAGTATAATTTATATTTTTGAGACAGCCAAGTAAAATTAATATAGAATTATAACCACATTGGTTGGAATCTTTTATAATTTTACTATCTATTTGGGTAATACCAACAGTATTGTGTGCTTCTAATAATTCTATTATTTTTTCATCAAATTCTTGGCCAGCTTTATGAAAGCCAGCTGGTGAGTTGTTATTAAGAGAATGAGATAAATCAGCCGAAGCCACTATGGCTATACGTTTTTCAGAATTAGAAAAAATGTCATATAATAATTGTCCAAATTCCAATTGTGATTTTGGCTCTAAGTTGGCATTGCCAATTGGTAAGATTTTTATATTTTGTAAATGTGAGGCAAGGGTCACCAAAGGTATTGAAGTACCATGATCTAATTTGTGTTCAGTCAAAAGTTGAACTGGTATATTTCTTTCATAAGCTTTTTCTTTTAGGATATAGGGCAAGATGATTTCTCCTGTCCAGGAATTTTGAGTAGAAAAATCTCCAAATTTTTCATAATTAGAAACAAAATTTTCGCATAAATTGACAGAAAAAACATTATCAAAAATATCACTATGTGGAGAAATCACCACAATAACATCAGGTTTACTAATATATAAATCTTCTTCAATTTTAATAAGTGAATTTACTGTTTTATTGATAATACTTTTTTTACCTTTACCAATGCCTTCTATTAAAATTGGTGGATGTGGTGTAATGGTTGCAAATACTACTGGCATATAATTAAATTATAGATTTGTTGTGCTACTTGTGGTAGTAACTGTATCTAAATTATCAATTTGTTCTATTAAATACAAGGGTTCTCCATTAGGAATTATTAATCCAGCAAAGAAGTCTATCCAGACTATATTACTCCAGTTGTAACCATAAGTATCAAAAGTTTTTTCATCTATGATATGTCTTTTTTTGCCATTTTCCATAACATAAATATTTGGATTACCTTGTATACCAATCAAATGTCCATCTTTTGGTATGATTGGGTCTATACTAGTTAAATTAGAGAATTCATTTGCCTCTACATCTTCAATTTTTAGATTTGGAAAGTTTATTTTGGCAGTATTTTCGTCTAGAATAGGGGAGTAAGTATTTCCTTTTATATAGTATAGACTATCTCCTGTTTTTAATTTAACCACTCTACCTGTGATATTTTTTTCTTCTAGAGTAATTGGTTTTCCCAATGTGTAATCTGATAAATCAGAATTAGTTACGTCAATAATTTCATCTGGGTTATAACCAATTTGTTTTACTACATCATAATTAGTAAATTTTCTTTTGTATTCATTATCTAATAAATAATAATCTAAACCATCTTTTACAATAGCATAATTTGGTAATTTTATTTCATTACCATATTCTAATTTATTAATTTCTGTTTGAGGAATTGTTATGATTAATTTAGGATTAAAGCGGGTAATTAAAGAAGTCATATTAGAAATTTTTCTTTTTTTACCATCTTGGATCAAATAAATAGTTGCATCATCTTTAGTTTTTGCTAAGGTGCCATCCGGGTAACTTTGTACAAACCAAGCTTGCCAGATAGTCCAAAAATTTTCATTGCCATGTAAATGTGGGGTGTAAGTATATAAAAAGGCGGTGGCATTGTTCATTGGTGTTATATTTTCACCATCTATATTGTAAGTTTGGCCTGCTTTTTTTATCCAAGTTTGGGTGTTTACTTTGTTGTAGTAGCTTCTCATTACTGCTGCGGCACTTTCTACTTGGTTGTTAAAACCTTTGTAATCTTGTATGTCTAAGTCATCTTTGCTACAGGCATCGCAAACACCAAAGCCTGTTGCCCAATCTAACTGTTTTTGACTAGGATTTGTTTCTGTAACTAGACTTTGTTCTTTTTGTAGTTTAACTAATAAATATTTTGGATTTATATTATATTGTTGGGCTGAGTTGTATATTATGTAAGAGGCTTTTCTATTTGTCCCATCTTGAAATTCTGTCACAAAATTTGCCAAGGAACTATTCTTTTCTTGCAAAAAAGCTTGTATATCAAAAAGATCCATAGCATCTTTGTTTTGTAAAATCTCATCATTAATAATATTGTTTGGGTTGAAACTTGTAGCTAAAGAAACTTGTGGTAGAAGTAGTACAATTATAGCTAAATAAGTTAAAGTATTTTTCATAAAGAAAATAGTTAGTCTTGTTTAAGTTTTTAAATTATATCATAAAAAACAGAAAAAATCTTCTATTTTTTGTGATTGTTGCTTTTTTAGCCCTTTTTGTTATAATAAAGCCACTATTTGTAAGTTTATGAATGATAATTTTGGAAAATTATATATTGTAGCTACACCTATTGGGAATTTGGGTGATTTTACTTTTCGCGCTTTAGAAACTTTGAAAAGTGTTGATTTTGTGTTATGTGAGGATACTAGAGTAACTCAGAAACTTCTCAATCACTATTCTATTGAAACTAAAACAATTAGTTATCATCAGCATAGTGATGATAAAAAAGTTTTGGAAATTAAAAAATTATTGGAAGAAGGAAAAAATTTAGCTCTTGTTTCTGATGCTGGTACTCCAGGAATCTCTGATCCAGGAAATAGGTTGATATTTGAAATTTTGAGTAGTAATGAACAAATAAGTGTTGTACCAATTCCTGGCGTCAGTGCTGTGGTTACAGCCCTTTCAATTTCTGGGTTTCCTACTGATAAGTTTGTTTTTCTTGGCTTTCCTCCCCAAAAAAAGGGCCGTCAAGCTTTTTTTAGTAATTTGAAAGATTTAGAATATACTACAGCCTTTTATGAGTCAAATCATAGAATTCTTAAAGCTATTATTAGTATGCAAGAGTTTTTGAATCCTGAAACCAAAATTTGTCTATGTCGTGAACTTACCAAAAAATTTGAAACTATTTATCGCGGAACTGTCGGCGGACTCGGTGATATGCAGGTCAAAGATAAAGGAGAATTTGTGATTGTTATTAGTAAATAAAGCATTTAATTAAATATTATGAATAAATATTACATTTCAACAGCTATTCCTTATGTTAATGGTAAACCACATGTTGGTCATGCCTTGGAATATGTCCAAACCGATGCGATGGCACGTTATCAGAGGTTGCTTGGAAAAGATGTTTTTTTTCTGACGGGGACTGATGAAAATTCTTTGAAAAATGTTCAGGCCGCAGAAAAACTTGGTCAAAATGTACAACAATTTGTAGATGAATACTACAAAACTTTTTATGATTTTAAAGATATTTTGAATATTTCCTTTGATGATTTCATTCGTACCACAGAAAAGAGACATTTCATTGGTGCTCAAAAATTATGGACAAATTTTAAGGCAGAAGATTTGGAAAAGAAAAAATATAAAGGTCTTTATTGTGTTGGTTGTGAAGCTTTTTACAAGGAAGATGAGCTAGAAAATGGTAAGTGCTCAGAACACAAAACTGAACCAGAAATAGTGGAAGAGGAAAATTGGTTTTTCAAACTTTCCAACTATCAAGAAAAATTGAAAGAATTGGTAGAAAAGAATATTATAAAAATTACTCCAGAATTTCGTAAGAACGAATGGTTAGCTTTCATTGATAGGGGATTAGAAGATTTCAGTATTTCTCGTAGTGCAGAGCGTGCACATAATTGGGGTGTAAAAGTTCCAGGTGATGAAAATCAGATTATGTATGTTTGGGTAGATGCTTTGTCAAATTATATTACAGGTCTTAATTTCGGTAGTGCTGACGAAAGTTTGTTTAGTAAATATTGGGAGCAAAAAGATCAAAAAGACAGGGAAGTTGTGCATGTAATTGGTAAGGGTATTGGTAAATTTCATGTGTTATATTGGCCAGCAATGTTAATTTCAGCTGGATTAAGTCTGCCAACTCTAGAATTTATTCATGGTTATCTTACTGTTGAGGGTGAAAAAATGAGTAAATCAATTGGTAATGTGGTAGATCCAAAAGATGTAGTGGAGAAGTATGGTACTGATGCTGTACGTTACTATCTACTTGGGGCTGTCTCGTCTACTAAAGATGGAGATTTTAGTATCTCTCGTTTTGAAGATTTTTATACTGCCCATTTGGTAAATGGTATTGGTAATTTGACTTCCAGAATACTAACCATGATAGAAAAATATAATGAAAATAAAATTCCAAAAGTTGCTGAAGATATTTTTGAAACAGCAAAGTTTTGGGTTGATTATGATATTGCCTTTGCAAAATTTGATTTTGAAGAAGTAATAAAAAATATCAATTCTTTGGTTTCAAAAATTGATGTAAAAATTTCAGAAGAAAAACCTTGGGCAAAAGTAAAGACTGGTGAAAATATTTCTGTTTTACTTTATCAACTTGTGGAAGGTCTTAGACATTTGGCTCTATCTCTTGTACCTATAATTCCAGAAACAGCAAAGAAAATATTGGCTCAATTAAATTTGGAAATAGAAAATAATTTGGCAGAAAAAAAGAATTGGGGGTTGTTAAAAGAAGGAAATGAAATCAAAAAAGCTGAAATATTGTTTGTAAGGTTGGAAAAACATATTATTTAGGATATTTTTTTTAAATTAATAAATAAAATTGCCTTAACTAAGGGTAATTTTATTTGTTTAGATACTTGACAAAGGCTTGAAAAAGTGCAATACTCTATTTGTGAGTGTGGCAGGTGCGAAAAACTCAGTATCCATGTGTGTGTGGAAAACTTGGATCTGAGGCTTCTCGAAGACACCTTGACGCGATGTGCCGTTACCTCCTTATAGGCTTTCCACGTTGAGTAATTTTTTTGAAGATCGTGCCTGTCCACTCACATCTTCAATATAATTGCCCCATAGGGGCTTTTTTTGTTTACTTTTTACTATTTTTATAGTAAAATATAATTATTATATTATTGCTTTTGTATGCATATTACTGACATTATTTTACTTATAATTATTGGTGGTTTTGGCATTTATGGTTTTTGGACTGGATTTGTTAGAGCCTTTGGTTCTCTTGTTGGTACTTTTTTGGGTGTTTATCTTGCTGGTAGATATTATCAGGATTTGGCAAATTGGCTTTCATCTTTTACTGGTTGGCATGCCAATACAAGTAAA
Organism: Candidatus Magasanikbacteria bacterium CG1_02_32_51; assembly: GCA_001871435.1. Taxonomy (GTDB): domain Bacteria; phylum Patescibacteriota; class Patescibacteriia; order Magasanikbacterales; family UBA922; genus UBA1557. The sequence continues at coordinate 48,113 of MNVC01000019.1, read as the reverse complement.
GTTTTAATGTTTATAATAGCCTTTTTTATCATTACTAGTGCTATTGGTGTTTTATTTTGGTTTGTTGATAAAATTTTTAAGATAGTATCTATTATTCCTTTTGTAAAAACTTTCAATCATCTGTTTGGTTTAGGATTTGGTCTAATAGAAGGAATCTTGAGTGTTGGCCTTTTTGTTTATTTTGTGGAGAGAATTCCACTTTCTGAAAAAGTAATGACGGGTTTGGCACATTCAACATTAGCTCCAATCTTGAGTAGTATTGCTTCTATTTTTTTACCTCTTTTGCCTCAAGCTTTACAACTTTTGCATTCCACAGTAGATTATGTAGAAAATGTAATCAAATAAAATATGATTTTAGATTCCCATTGCCATATACAATTCAAAGGTTTTGATGAAGAGCGTGCGAAAGTTTTAAAACTTTGTAAGAAAAAGAATATCTTTCTACACGCTATAGGTACCCAAAAAGATACAAGTAAAAAGGCAGTTGAATTGGCCGAAAGTCATGATAATGTTTTTGCATCCATTGGTATTCACCCAATACATCTATTTCCAACTCATGTAGATGAAGAAGAGTCATCATTTGTCTCTCGTGAAGAAAATTTTGATGAAGAATACTTTGCTGAGTTAGCAAAATCTAATAGAGTAATCGCCGTGGGGGAATGTGGTATGGATTTGTTCCATATACCAAAAGATAGAGCTGTAGAAGAAATTTTATCAAAACAAAAAAAAGTATTTTTGGCACAGTATAATTTTGCTCAAAAATACAATTTACCATTGGTAATTCATGTGCGTAATGCTCATAAAGAGCTTATAGAAGTATTAGAGACTCTATCAAAGCCAATTAGAGGTGTTGTACATTGTTTTAGTGGTGACTGGTCTTCTGCTAGTAAATATTTAGAATTTGGGCTTAATCTTGGTTTTACTGGTATTATTACTTTTCCAATCAAGAAAACTGAACCAAAAATTCAAGAAGATCTTTGGGAAGTTGTTAGTAAGGTTCCACTGGATAGATTTTTGGTTGAAACTGACGCCCCTTATTTAGCACCACAAAAATATCGTGGTAAGAGGTGTGAACCCTGGATGGTAGAGGAAGTGATAGATAAAATTGCTAATATCAAAAAAATATCAATCACAGAAACACAAAAACTAGCCTGGGGAAATAGTTTGAGACTTTTTGATAAGATTAAAGTGAAGTAATTAGTAAATAGACAATAGTAAATAGAACTTGTTATTGAAATCTTTTTACTAATTACTATTTACTGTTTACTTAGCCAAATATCCTAAAATTGTACACTATAAAGGTATTTTTTCATCAGACATTAAACCGTTTGTCAAGAGTACTATGATTGACAGAGGGTTTACTTATGATAAACTTTTCGCGTGTTAATTTTTGGTGTATTTTGTTTATACATTATTATACACAGAAATTTTGTTGGATAATTGACTAAATAAGGAAAAACTTGTATAATAGCACCGTTTTTCAAACTATTATTCTTTATAACTTTATGTCACTTTTACCAGAGGATCCTAAAGATAGACAATATATCATGTTAGGATTGAGAATCATTGGTGACTTTGGGGCAATAATTGCTGTACCAATTGTAGTATTTGTGTTAATTGGTCAGTGGCTTGAAGATAAATATGGTTATGCTCCTTGGTTTACGATTTCAGCTTTTTTCTTGGCAACTCTTTTGTCTGGTAAGATGATTTACAAAAAAGCAAAACAATTTGGAGAAGAGTATAAAAAACTTGACGACAGACAACAGTCAACAGACAACAGAGAAAAAAAGTAGTCTGTAGTCCTTAGACAGTTGGCTCGTTTTGGAAAAATAATACAAAAAATTACAAAGAATTTTCAAAACAAATAATCTTTATGTCCGGAGAAATTCACATTCCTACACTTGCCCCAGAGACAATATTTCACATTGGTAATCTTGCTGTTACAAATACTGTAATAAATGTGTGGATTGCTATTATTATTTTTTTGATTTTGGGAATCTCTATAAAAAGAAGTGTAAAATTGAAACCAGGAAAATTACAAAATGCTTGTGAATTTTTTTTGGAATTGATTTTGGGATATTTTGATCAAGTTACTGGAGATCATAAAAAGACTATTAGATTTTTGCCTATTGTTGGTGCTATTTTCTTTTTTATTTTGTTATCAAATTGGTTGGGTCTTTTGCCAGGTACTGGAAGCATTCATATTGGCGAAAATATGTTACTTCGTCCTGCCAACACTGATCTCAATCTTACTTTGGTTATGGCTCTTATATCAGTAATTGGCTCTCATCTTTATGCTTTTGCTACTATTGGTATATTTACCCATTTAGGAAAATTTGTTCAAATCAAAAATGTTTTCAAAAGTTTCAAAAAAGGTCCAATGGCCGTACTCACAGCCATTATTGAATTTGGTGTTGGTTTATTAGAAATAATTTCTGAAATTGCCAAAGTTATTTCACTTTCTCTTCGTCTTTTTGGTAATATTTTTGCTGGTGAAGTTTTGATTTCAGTGATTTCTGCTCTAGTAGTTGCTATTGTTCCTGCGCCATTTATGTTGTTGGAATTACTGGTTGGTGTAATACAAGCAGCAGTATTTTCTATGCTTACTTTAGTATATTTGACTGTAGCTACCTCTGTACCACATGGTGAGGAAGAGAGTCATCAAAATTAAGATGTTTTAATCTTGATGGATTTCAATAATTTGAAGTTCAAAAGATCGAAAGATCACTTAATAATTAAAAGATGCTTACTTTACGACTTAAAAAATCAACTCCAGTCGTCAAAATAGTATCTAAAGGAAAATCTTATGTTTGCAGGATTAGATCATATATCAGTAGTAGTCCTAGCCAAAGCTTTTGTCATGGGTGTAGGTACTATTGGACCAGCCCTTGGTATCGGTCTCCTTGTTGCCAAGGCTATGGAAGCTATTGGACGTAATCCAGAAGCTGCTGGAAAAATTTTTGTGCCAATGCTTTTGGGGGCAGCTTTTGCCGAAGCTATTGCTATTTACGCTCTTGTAGTAGCTTTTACTCTAAAATAGATTGCTATTTACCAAATCTGTTTAGCAGGTTTGGTTTTAGAAGTTTATTTTTTAAAAAATATTAAAATAAAATATGGCTGAAATAAATGTACTAAATACTCAAAATCAAGCTATTATTAACGAAGAAAGTTTGCCAGCATCTTTGGGTCTTAATACTCAATTGTTTGTATTTCAACTTGTCAATTTTATAATTGTGGCTATTATTCTTTGGTTTTTGATTTTGAAACCATTGACCAAGAAATTGGAAGAACGTAAAAAAATGATTGATGAAAGTATAGATAATGCCAAAGAAATTGAAACAAATCTTGCTTTGGGTGAAAAAGAATATCAAGACAAATTGAAAGAAGCCAAAGGTGAAGCTAATAAAGTCATTGAAAAAGCTCATAGTGAAGGTAAACAACTTGGTGAAGATATGAAAAATAAAGCCAAAACTGATGTAGAGGCTATTGTAACTCAAGCCAAAAAAAGTATTCAGACAGAAAAAGTACAAATGATGGAAGAAATTAGACAAGAATCAGCTACTCTTATTGTTTCTGTGTTAGAAAAAATCTTAAATGAAAAAATGGATGGCAAAATTGATAAAAAAATAATAGAAGATAGTCTGAAAGAGTTAAAGAAATAATTTTAAACGACTTTTAGAATCAATTGAAAGTTTAATTATTTAGACTGAGACATTGCTGGGAAAGATCCCTCGCTTCTCTCGGGATGACATAAATATATGAAAATTTCTAATAGACAATTTGCAGAAGCCTTATATGAATTGACGATTGGTTTGGTTGAAAAAGATCTTGATACAACACTAGAGGCTTTTGTAAAATTTTTATCAAAAAATAGAAGATTAAAACAAGGTAACAATATTATTGTAGAATTTGAAAAAATTGCTAAGAAAAAACAAGGAATAATTGAAATAGAAATTACATCCGCTAGAAAACTTGACAAAGATATTGTAGAAAAAATAAAAGAATCTTTTGCCAAGCAAGTTGAAGCTGTGGAAAAAATAGATGAAAGTCTGATTGGTGGGGTAAGAGTCAAATTGGAAGATAGAATTTTGGATGCAAGTGTGAGAATGCAGTTGATTAATTTGAAGAAAAGTTTAACTACATAAATGGAGTTAATAATGTATTATTTCTATTTATTAAATAAATTAAAACATTTAAATAAAAAGAAGCGTTCGAAGGGTCTACAGATCTTTCACTCCGCTCAAGATTATCGAAAAATATATGTCTACAAATCAAGTAATCGAAGAACTAAAGAAACATATTTCTGCTTTTCAAAAAACTGTGGAAGTAGAAGAAGTTGGTAATGTTATTGAAGTAGGGGATGGTATTGCACGCATAAATGGTTTGACTAAGTGTCAATCTCAAGAAATGCTGGAATTTCCAGGTGGTATTATGGGTGTAGCTTTGAATTTGGAAGAAGAAACTGTAGGTGTTATGATTTTGGGTGATTATGAAAAAATAAAAGAGGGTGACACTGTAAAAAGAACAGGAAGAATTTTGTCAGTACCAGTAGGTGAACAAGTAATAGGTAGAGTATTAAATGCTTTAGGTCAGCCTATTGATGGCAAAGGTGAAGTGAATACCAAAGATTTTTATCCTGTAGAAAAAGTTGCTCCTGGCGTGATGAGTCGTCAACCGGTGTCTGAGCCAGTCCAAACTGGTATCAAAGCTATTGATGCCATGATTCCAATTGGTCGTGGACAACGTGAACTTATTATTGGTGATCGTCAAACTGGTAAAACTGCAATTGCTATTGATGCTATTATCAATCAAAAAGGCAAAAACATGAAATGTATCTACGTTGCTATTGGACAAAAAGAATCAAAAGTAGCTCGTCTTGTAGCAAAGTTGGAAGAAAATGGGGCTATGGAATATACTACCATCATAGTGGCTGGCGCTTCTGATCCTGCTGCTATGTCTTTTATTGCTCCTTATGCTGGAGTATCTATGGCTGAATATTTTGCTGACAAAGGTCAAGATGTACTTATTGTCTATGATGATCTTACTAAACAAGCTTGGGCTTATCGTGAAATTTCACTTCTTCTTAGACGTCCACCAGGTCGTGAAGCTTATCCTGGAGATGTTTTTTATCTTCACTCCCGTCTTTTGGAACGTGCTTGTAATCTTAACAAAGAACACGGTGGTGGATCTATCACTGCTTTGCCTATTATTGAAACACAAGCAGGGGATGTAACTGCTTATATTCCTACCAATGTAATTTCAATTACTGATGGTCAAATTTTCCTAGAGACTGATTTGTTTTACAAAGGTATTCGCCCAGCTTTAAATATTGGTATTTCAGTCTCTCGTGTTGGTGGGGCAGCTCAAACCAAACCAATGAAAAAAGTTTCTGGAAAAATCAAGTTGGCTTTGGCACAATATCGTGAACTTGAAGCTTTTGCTCAATTTGCCAGTGATCTTGATGTAGAAACAAAAAAACAATTGGATAGAGGTGCTCGTGTAGTAGAACTTATGAAACAACCACAATATAGTCCAATGGAAATAGAAGATCAAGTAGTTGCTATCTTTGCTGTAGACAATGGCTATTTTGATGATGTTGCTATTGTAGATATGACTGAAATGGAAAAAAAGTTTTTGGATTTTGTAAAAGTTAGTAGACAATCATTGTTAGGAAAAATTAGAAAAGGGGAGTGGGATGATAATATTATTGCAGATTTGAAAGAAGCTTGTGAGGATTTTGTTAAAATAAAATAAATGATACAAGGGATACGAAATACGAAATTTACGAACATACGAATTGCGGAATACTTTCGTAATTTTGTACCTTTCGTATTTCGTATCCATACTAATTTAACTTTTTTGTAAAATAATATTATGGCAGTTTCTGGAAAAGTAATCAAAACTAGAATAAAATCAGTTTCCAACACCAAAAAAATAACCAAGGCTATGGAAATGGTTTCAGCTGCAAAAATGCGTAAAGCAGTTTCAGCTGCTTTGGATACTAGAATTTATGCTACTATTGCTTGGGATTTGCTCATAAATTTATCAAAAACTGAAAAAGAAGGAATACCTTTGCTGGAAATAAGACAAGTAAAAAGAATGTTGGTAATTCTTATTACTTCCAATCGTGGTTTGTGCGGAAGTTTTAACTCTAATATTATCAAAAAAACTGCAATCCAATTAAAAAATCCTAGAAATATTAGTTTTCAACGTGCTCATAACAAACATACTCAACCAAGTGAACATGTAGAAATCGATGTGATTGGTATTGGTCGTAAAGGTGCAGATTTTTGTAAAAAGAATGGTTATAATTTAATTGCTTCTTTCAATAGTATTTCTGATAAACCTCAATTAGAAGATGTCTTGGTAGCTACTCAAATAGTAATAGAAGATTACAAAACAAAAAAATATGATAAAGTCGTAGTGGCTTATACAGATTATCGTTCAGTAGTTTCTCAAGAAGCTAAAATAAGACAAGTATTACCAATTTCTGAATTTGACTTGGAGAAGACAATTAGTGGCCTTGGTAAAAATGAAAATTTGCTTAATAGAACTTTGAGTAAGGAACCACAAGAAAAAATAAGTGAATATCTATTTGAACCAAGTAAAAAAGAAGTATTGAAAACAATTTTACCAAGATTAGTTGAAATGCAAATTTATCAATCACTTTTGGAAAGTTCAGCTAGTGAACATAGTGCTCGTATGATGGCTATGAAAAATGCCGGGGATTCAGCTAGTGATATGATAAAAGAATTAAATCTTACTTATAATAAAACTAGACAAGCAGGTATTACCCAAGAAATTGCTGAAATTGCTGGTGGAGCTGCAACTTTGGGTTAATTTATTATCTAAATTAATAAATAAACTTAATATCAGCCAGAGGCTGATCAGCCTCTGGCTGAAACTAATAAACTATTTAATATGAGTGAAAAAAATATTGGAACAATATCACAAATAATTGGTGTAGTTGCCGATGTAAAATTTGAAGGAGAGCTTCCTGAAATTTATAATGCTCTAGAAACAAAAATGCCAAATGGTGATGTACTGGTATTTGAAGTACAACAACATTTGGGTTCTGGAGTAGTCCGAACTATTGCTATGAATAGTACAGACGGTCTAGAACGTGGCGCTGAGATAATAGATACTGGAGCGCCTATTTCTGTACCTGTTGGGCCAGAAACTTTGGGCCGTATGTACAACGTTGTTGGTCAACCTATCGATGGTAAAGGTGAAACTAAGACAAAGAAAAAATATTCTATTCATCGCAAAGCACCAAGTTTCAAAGAACAATCTACAAAATCTGAAGTACTAGAAACTGGTATCAAAGTTATTGATCTTTTTTGTCCATTTTTGAAAGGTGGCAAAGTTGGTTTGTTTGGTGGTGCTGGTGTTGGTAAGACAGTTATTATTCAAGAACTTATTCGTAATATTGCCCAAGAACATGGTGGATTTTCTATGTTTGCTGGAGTAGGTGAACGTACTCGTGAAGGTAATGATCTTTATAGAGAAATGGAAGAGTCTGGAGTTCTTAATAAAACTGCTCTAGTTTTTGGACAAATGAATGAACCTCCTGGAGCTCGTGCTCGTGTCGCTTTGACAGCATTGGCAATGGCTGAATATTTTCGTGATGAGGAAGGAAAAGACTTACTTTTATTTATTGATAATATTTTTCGTTTTACTCAAGCTGGTTCTGAACTTTCAGCTTTACTTGGCCGTATGCCATCTGCCGTAGGTTATCAACCAACTTTGGCTACTGAAATGGGTGCCTTACAAGAACGTATTACTTCTACTGACAAAGGTTCTATTACTTCTGTACAAGCCGTCTATGTACCAGCTGATGATCTTACTGATCCTGCTCCTGCCACTACTTTTGCCCATCTTGATTCCACAGTTACTCTCAATCGTTCTTTGGCTTCATTAGGTATTTATCCGGCAGTAGATCCACTTGATTCTAGTTCTACAATTCTTGATCCAAATATTGTCGGCCTAGAACATTATCGAACAGCTCTTGAAGTACAAAGAGTTTTACAACGTTATAAAGATTTACAAGATATTATTGCTATTCTTGGTATGGAAGAATTGTCTGATGATGATAAATTGACTGTTACTCGTGCTCGTAAATTGCAAAAATTCTTGAGTCAACCATTTCACGTAGCTGAAGTTTTTACTGGCACACCTGGCAAATATGTCAAATTGGCTGATACTGTTAGAGCTTTTCGTGAAATTCTTGATGGTAGACATGATGACAAACCTGAACAAGCTTTCTATATGAAAGGTGGAATTGACGAAGTTAAATAAAAGTATCCTAAGTTTTGATTATGATCAATTTCAAAATAGTTACTCCAGAAAGATTGGTATATGAAAATGAAATATACCAAGTTAGTATTCCAACAACTAGCGGAGAGATTACAGTATTACCCAGTCATATCCCTATGGTTTCTGTTTTGGCTGTTGGAGAATTGAAAATTATTGATAAAGATGGTGAACATCCTTATGCTGTAGCGGGTGGATTCTTGGAAATACAAGATGAAAATAAAATAGTTGTCTTGGCTGATAAAGTAGAAAGAGCTGACACTATTGATGTTGAACGTGCACAGGAAGCTCGCAAGAGAGCTGAAGAGGAAATGATCAAAGCTAAGGCTGGTGAAGATGTTGACTTTGCTAGACTTCAAGCTCTTATTGATAAAGAGATGAATAGAATAAGAGTTGGTAACAAATACAGAAAATTAAAATAAATATAAATATAAAAACTATTTTTTTTGATTATAATAATAGGTTTTTAGCATGTATATCTTAATATTGACATTTATTGAGTTTAGTGAGAAAATATGTCATATTATATAATTTAAATATCTTTAAATAAGTTAATTTTTTATAAAAAGACATGGTTTATTATTCTCTAGTTTTACCGGAATTAAAAAGATAAATTTATTTATATGTTTAAATTTTTTTTAAAAATATTTAAAACACCCAATAATGTAATTTCCTTATCTAAAAAGGATTTTATATCAATGGATTTTATTGAAATTGGTGAAAAAATACAAGATAAAGTAAAGAAGTTATTTAAAGGATCTTTAGCTATTAGACAGATTGATGCTGGATCTGATAACGCGTGCGAACAAGAAATGGTTGCATTGTCCAATAGTTTTTATGATATTGAACGTTTTGGTATTCATTTTGTTGCCTCACCAAGACATGCTGATATGCTTTTGATAACTGGACCAATGACACGAAATATGGCGAAAGCTGTACAAAGTGCCTATGAGGCAACACCTGATCCAAAAATTGTCGTCGCAGTCGGTGATGATGCAATAAATGGTGGTATATATAAGGGTTCATATGCAGTATTAGATGGAGTTGAGACTGTAGTGCCCGTGAACTATTGCATCCCTGGAGATCCACCATCACCAAAAATGATTCTCTATGGTCTTCTTAATATTCTTGAGACGGTGGATAGCAAACAAACAAAATTAAAATAATATGGTAAACCTTTTAACAACTGAGTCAGGATTTTTTTTATTACTTTTGCTGTATTCTTTGGGAGCAATTGGATCTTTGTTTTTTAGAAAAAAAGACGAATTGGCAAATGGATGGCAGAGTTTCTTTGCAATCATCGGTTCTTTGTGGGGAATATTTTTTTCGATAAGTGCTTTTTTTACTGGTAATTTATCTTTTGTGGCTTATTCATCAGTTTTTCCGCTTCTTTCTTTTTCGTTCCATATTGATCAGCTGTCTGCCTTTTTTATTTTTGTGATTTCTCTTATTACTCTTTTTTGTTCATTATACGGAATTGGATATATCAAACATTATTATAAAAAATATAGCATTAGTGCACTTGGATTTTTTTATCATTTATTCATCATAGGTATGCTCATGGTAGTAACAGCTTCAAACGGACTTTTCTTTTTGATTGCATGGGAAATAATGTCTATCGCATCATATTTTCTCGTTGTGTATGATCATAATGATGTGAATAATACCAAGGCAGGATTTCTCTACCTCGTTATGACACATGTGGGTACCGCCTTTATAATCTTAGCATTTTTGCTCATGTATAAATTTACAAACTCTTTTGATTTTGAATCAATCCAAGCCCAAGCCGTTGCTATTCCTGTATTTATCAAAAATACTATCTTTATCTTAGCCCTTATTGGATTTGGAACTAAAGCTGGTATTATTCCATTTCATATTTGGCTTCCAGTAGCTCATCCAGCAGCTCCTTCGCATGTCTCAGCGCTTATGTCTGGAGTAATGATAAAAACTGGAATTTATATGATGATTAGACTTTTTTTGGATATACTCCAACCAATCCCTTTATGGTGGGGAATTACTATTCTGATTATTGGTTCATTATCAGCTTTACTTGGAGTTCTCTACGCGCTTACTGAACACGATATAAAAAAACTTTTGGCCTATCATAGTATTGAAAATATCGGAATTATTTTATTGGGGTTTGGTAGTGCACTTGTTTTTATATCACTTGGTAACACACTACTTGCGCTTTTTGGTCTTGGGGCTGCTCTTTTTCACACCCTCAATCATGCAACCTTTAAGTCCTTGTTGTTTTTGAGTGCCGGATCAGTTATCAACCAAACACATACACGCAACATGGAAGCATATGGTGGATTGATTAAATATATGCCTCAAACAGCATTCTTTTTTCTTGTTGGTTCTATGGCAATATCAGCCTTGCCACCATTCAATGGTTTTTTTAGTGAGTGGTTGACTTTTCAAACACTTTTACAAGGAATGACATCTGTCAATATACTTGTAAAATCTACTTTTGTATTAGCAACCGGCGCTCTGGCCATAACGGGTGGACTTGCTTTAGCTTGTTTTGTAAAAGCTTTTGGTGCGACATTTTTGGCTCGTCCAAGAAGCACAGAAGTAGCTCATGCAAAAGAATCCTCACTTTCACAACTTATAGGAATGGGAGCTCTAGCATTATGCTGTCTTTTGTTTGGTATATTTTCAGGATATTTAGGATCTTTATTTATAAATATTGGTACCCATCTCACTGTATTTCGCAATATTTCATTGCCACCTATTTTATCTTCCAAAATTAATTTTATTGCACCAAATAATTTTGGATCGGTCTCTGCTCTAGCACTGATTGTTTTCCTTATTCTTGCACTGTTCATTGTCGTACTACTCGTCAAATTTGTTATCAATAGAAATCAAAAAACTAAAATCGGTGCGACATGGGACTGTGGCACTAATCTTACACCGCGTATGGAAATTACTGCTACTGGGTTTGCTCGTTCAATTATTCTTATTTTTGCGGGTATCCTTCGGCCAAGTATTCAAAATGAAATTGAATATCGTGATTCCAAAATAAGATATTTTCCAAAATCTAGAACTGTGACACTGCGTACACGAGATATTTATCGATTATATTTTTATCTACCACTCAATAAATTTATTACCACACTATCAGTGCGTGCCAAAGCGATCCAAAGTGGGAGTATCAATATGTATGTTTTCTATATCTTAATCGCGGTAGCAATTGCTCTATTTTTATCGTAATAACTATATGATGATTTTTATTTGGATATTACAACTCATCTGTGTGCCAGCACTATCGCCATTGTGTATGGGCATCATAAAAAAAATAAAAGCGAAACTTCAAAATCGTGTTGGAGCAAGTATTTTTCAACCATACAAAGACATATGGAAACTTTTGCATAAAGATGAAGTAATAAGTACTGACGCGTCATGGGTCTTTCGTTTTGCGCCATTTATTATTTTTGCTACCACTATTGTTATTGGAGCAAGTATTCCACTTTTTGCTTCTTTTTTAAAAAATACACTAACTGGTGATCTCTTAGTCGTTGTCTATACGCTTGCATTGGGTACATTTTTTCTAGCACTTGCGGGCATGGACACAGGAAGCGCGTTTGGTGGATTTGGCTCTAGTCGAGAAATGACTATTTCAGCGCTGGCTGAAGGAGGTCTTATTCTAGCTCTTTTTACGACTGCGCTCAGTATTGGCACCACTAATCTTTTTGTAATTTCAAACGCTGGAATGTTACTAAGTACTCAATTCTTTTTGTCTACGATATTAGCCTTTATTGGATTTTTTATTGTGTTACTTGCTGAAACAGGAAGATTCCCTTTTGATAATCCAGCGACTCATTTAGAATTAACTATGATTCATGAAGCGATGATTTTGGAATATTCAGGTAAAAGATTGGCGTTAATGGAATGGGCGGCGGCCAATAAATTTTTTATTTTTGCAGCCTTAGGAGCAAATTTGTTTTTCCCTTATGGTATCGCCCATAGTGTTGATACACAAGCGATTGTTATAGGTATTATTATTCTTCTTATAAAAATATTTATTTTGTGCGCTATAGTCGGAATTATTGAATCTACTATGGCCAAGTTTAGATTTTTTAGATTGCCTGACTTATTAATTACTTCTCTTATTTTGAGCGCACTAGCAATCGGTCTTATTCAAATGCAAATACTATGAACATATTTTTCTTACAGTTTCTACTTGGGATATTATTTTTATCTATTTTTTATTTGCATCTCGCAAAGAAAAATTTTGGAGCTGTTATTGCGTATAGTATTCAATCTTTGATTATCACATTGATATTGTTTACTTCTTTTTTAGAAACAAATAGCTTTTTTCTTCTTTTTGTAGTTTTAGTGACACTGGTTATCAAAGTTATTTTGGCGTCAGTATTTTTTTTCAGGTTGATTCAAAAACATAAATTAACATTTTCAGTAAGTACTTATTTGAATTTGCCACTCACACTCATCGTTCTTGCTGGATTTACCGCCATTGCGCACTCTCAAAAATTCTTATCTCTCACGAATATTATTCCGGCTCATCAAGCCTTATTATCACTTGCGCTTTCAGCAATTTTTATTTCTCTTTTCTTGGTCATCAACCGTAAAGACGCTCTTTCACAAGCTGTTGGAATTCTTTCTCTAGAAAATAGTATCGTTGCCTTTGCAATTTTTGCCGGCCTCGAACAATCACCTATGCTTCAATTTGGCATTATATTTGATATTTTTATTTGGTTGGTGATTTCTACTGTCTTTATTTCCATGATTTATCGACATTTTGGATCGCTTGATACCAGCACCATGAAACATTTAAAAGACTAATACTATGGAATTTATTATTATCATTTCATCATTAGTGATCGCATCTTTGATCGCAATTCTAGCAAAACATCGTATTACTGTTGAATGTGTTTCAATTAGTGCCTCAGCAGTTGCACTTATAGAGTCATTTGTGGTTGCTTTCAAGGTTGCTCTCTCGGGAGACTATTCTCCATTTGCATTTTTTTCCGTTGATGCACTTGGTGCTTTATTGATGCTGATTATTTCCTGTGTCGGGTTTGCCACAGTCGCTTATTCCATTCCTTATTTGAGAAAAGAAACCGCTAATAATATTATCGGATTTACCCGCGTCAAACAGTATTTTACTTTACTTAATCTGTTCTTAGGGGCAATGTTTCTAGCTATTTCATCAAGTAGTCCAATTTTTGCATGGATTGCTATTGAAGCAACCACACTTTCCACTGCTTTTCTTATTAGTTTTTATAACAAATCTTCAGCCATGGAGGCAGCTTGGAAATACTTGATTATCAATTCTATCGGTTTACTGTTGGGATTTTTTGGTACACTTTTGTATTTTACTTCTATTGATCCCTCACTTGGAAATGGGTTTATTAGTTGGCATATGCTCACCACAAATGCCATTCATATGGATCCCTTACTTGCCAAAATAGCTTTTGTTTTTGTGTTGATTGGTTATGGAACGAAAGTTGGACTTGCTCCGATGCATACCTGGTTACCTGATGCCCATAGCAAAGCCCCAGCACCAATCAGCGCACTTTTGTCTGGAGTATTACTTAATGTCGCACTTGTTATTGTCTTAAAATTTAAAATTATTACTGACTCTGTGATTGGTCAATCTTTTTCTCAGACTTTGCTTATTGTTTTTGGTACATTTTCAATTCTAATCTCCGCTCTCATTATTCTTAGTCAAAAAAGTTACAAGCGTTTGCTTGCCTATTCAAGTATTGAAAACATGGGAATTATTGCGCTTGGATTTGGGTTTGGCGGGCTAGGTGTCATGGCAGCTATCCTTCATACTATTTATCATTCTTTAACTAAATCTGCTCTCTTTTTCTTGTCAGGAAATTTTTTACTCAAATATCATTCAGCAAAAATTGCTAATGTCAAAGGTGCACTCAAGGCATTACCAATAACCAGTATATTATTTTTGATTGGATTTTTTGCTATTACCGGCGCACCGCCTTTTGGGATATTTCTTACTAAATTGTTTACTTTTTCTGCCGGAATTACTACACATCCAGTCATTGGCATTACGGCAATTTTGCTTACTGCTATTGTTTTTATTGGATTTTTTAAACACGCTTCTGCTATGGTTTTTGGAGAAAAACCGTCTGAAATGAAACAAGAAAAAGAAAGTATTTGGCTCATTCTTCCTCCTCTAATACTTCTTATTCTGGTGTTAGTTTTGAGTTTTTATCAGCCACCATTTTTGCAGGTATTAATCCATAACGCCACTTTATACTATAAGTAATATGAACATAGAAAAAATAAAACAATATTTTTCTGGAAAGGAAAAATTAACTATTTATGAAAATGTTGTTATTTTTGAAGTTTCTGTTTCCAATATACTTGCATTCGCTTCTGACTTACGAAATAATAAAAATCTTCAACTTAAATTCATTACGGCAACTGATGAGAGAAAAGAAAATGGATGTTTTAAGATCTGGTATGTCTTTGGGATACCTCACGAACATGGATTTATTATCCCATTTATTGAATTAAAAAATACTGAACAATTTCCATCACTTTCGCCTCTTATTCATAATGCCTGGAATTATGAAAGAAAAATCAAAACATTTTTTGGACTAGATCCAGTTGGTCATCAGGATTCACGAGGGATTATTCTTCATGAGAATTGGCCAACAGATATTTATCCACTCCGAAAGGATTTTGATTGGAATAACAGACCACAAGAAGCAAGCGGAACATATCAATTTCAAAAAGTTGATGGTGAAGGAATATATGAAATTCCAGTTGGTCCAATCCATGCCGGCATTATTGAACCTGGTCATTTTCGATTTAGCGTTGCGGGTGAAGAAATAGTTTTACTTGAATCTCGTCTTGGATTTACCCATAAAGGCAGTGAAAAATTATTTGAAACTTTGGCACTTAATGAAAAAATCCGTCTTTCTGAAAAAATCTCTGGAGACAGTTCATTTAGTCATTCATTGGCATTTTGTCAGGCTCTAGAACAACTATCAGACACCATACCACCGAAACGAGCTACTTATTTGCGTGTTATATATGCGGAACTTGAACGATTAGCCAATCATTTTGGCGACATTGGTGCCATGATGCTTGATACTGGATTTAATTTTGGTGGTGCACACAGCGCACGGTTACGAGAAATGATTATGCAAATCAATGAGCGGTTGACAGGAAACAGGTTCTTGCGTGGAATCAATGTTTGTGGTGGAATCTCCAAGGACATAGAAAATAGAGAAAAGGAAAAATTATCCGAAGAGCTTACTTCTATACTAAAAGATTTTAATGAAATTATTCATATTGCTGAAAATAGTTCATCACTCCTAAATCGTCTCAAAGGTACTGGTGAATTGTCACTAGAGACTATCATAGAACATAGTGCAACAGGGATTGTCGCAAAAGCAGTTGGTATCACTGATGACGCGCGAGTTGATTTCCCTTATGCGGCTTATGATGAATTGGAACTTGATAAAATTGCAATCGAACAAAGTGGGGATGCATATGCTAGATTTTATGTTCGCATCAAAGAAGTCTATGCATCAATAAAAATTATTAAAGACGCTCTAAAAATATTACCCGATGGACTTATTTGTGCAAAAAATATTTCTCCGTTCAAAAAAAATGCTGTTGCTATAAGTGTAGTCGAGGGTTGGCGTGGAGAGATACTTTATTTTGTTACTACAGATGCTGATGGTATTATTGAGAGAGTCGCACCACGTGATCCTTCCTTTATAAATTGGTCTTTACTTGGACATGCAGGGGTTCATAATGTGGTGCCTGATTTTCCTTTGATTAATAAAAGTTTTAATTTGTCATATACTGGAAATGATTTATAAATTCAAATTGTTTATATATAAAACACTATTTTTTAAAAATTAGTGTTTTTTATTACACTTCATCATTAGTACTAGATGAATTTAAAATAGAACATTAAATTTTACTTTGTCAAGGGTTTGGTGGTTGACAGTGGATTGCTATAGTATTATTCTAATGCGCATGCTCAGAAATTTTCAAGGAATCCATCCTTGGTATTTACTTCTGAGAAAGGTGGCAAAATGCACAAGTACCTAGATAAATGGCTTGAGGCCTTACATAGTGATGAACCAAATGTCATCGCCGCGTTGTACGCGGATGATGCCACTTTTCTACCAACTATGTCGGGTGATCTCAAGAGGGGTGTGAGTGGTGCCTTGGAGTACTTCCAGGAGGACTTCATGCCTAGTAGTCCGCGAGGAATTATTAGAGAATTGGTCGTTCAGGAGTTTGGTGAAGAGATTGTTCTCCTCGCTGGGTTCTACGATTTTTCCACCCACGATGGACAACTGGTTGTAGAAGCTCGCTTCACTTTCCTTGCCAAGAGAATGGCTGAGGATGAGTGGAAAATCGTCCATCATCACTCCTCGTACAAGCCTGTGTCTAAGAACTGAACAACAAGGGGGGTTGGGAATAAGCATTTACAAAGGAGAAAATGCCTTCCCACTCAACCAAAGTTTTTATTTTTTCAATAAAAATTTTGTTTGAGATTATTTTTGTTTTTATCTTATATTTCTAAATAGAATATTTAGGTGATGACAAAGAGATATTATGTTTGAAAAATTAGACAATTTTATCATATTTTTTATCCTAAAAAATAGTTAAATAAGACTCTACTGTAACATTTTGGCTAATTTTACGTCTTATATTGTATAGTGTCCCGTCAATAAGGCGGGTATTTTGCTTACAAGATAGGTTCAAATCAACATAATTTATACTATGAAGTACAACACAAAATTAACTTTGAAAATTTTTCTAAAACACGCCATAAAGTATAAATGGAGTCTTATTGTTGTGTTTGTGTCTCTTTTGATAGGAGACATTTTTGCAGTAATTGCGCCTTACTGGTATAAAAAGTTTTTTGATTTGATTACTACCAATCCTGCAGTAGAAATACTATACACTACTTTATTTATCATTTTAGGAATCAATCTGGTGCATTGGTTTTTTATACGTATCATGCAATTTGTTTATATACGATTTTCAGCCAATATGTTGAGAGATTTGGCTAATACTTGTTTTGTAAATTTACAAAAACATTCATTTTCTTTTTTCAACAATAATTTTGTTGGCTCTCTTGTCAAAAAAGTAAATAGATTTTATCAAGCTTTTGATAGAATTTCTGATAGAATAGTCTGGGATTTTATACCAATCATTTTGAATATTACTCTAATTTGTGTTGTTCTTGCTTTTCGAAACAAGTTTTTAGCAATTATAGTTTTTGTTTGGGTATTTTTCTTTATGATTTCCAATTATATTTTTAGTAGATACAAATTGAAATATGATTATAAAAGAAGTCAACTTGATTCAGAAACAACAGCTTTTTTGGCAGATTCTGTAACCAACAACGCAAATGTAAAGCTATTGGTTGGTTATAATAGAGAATGTATTGGTTTTGCTAACAAGACAGAAGAACTTACCAAGATGAGAAAATTTTCTTGGAATTTGGGCTCTGTTTTTGAAAGTTTTCAGTGGTTTTTGATGGTAATTTTAGAGCTGGTTATTATGCTTTATACTGTAAAACTTTGGTCACAGGGTCAATTGACTATTGGAGATTTTATTCTTATTCAATCTTACTTAATAATGATTATTCAAAAACTTTGGAGTTTTGGTCGTATTATTCGTGATTTTTATGAATCACTGGCTGATGCTGAAGAAATGACCGAAATTTTTGACACCCCTTTTGAAATAAAAGATGTAAAAAATGCTAAAAAATTACAAGTAACTCAAGGTAAAATAGAATTTATTAATGTTAGTTTTGCTTACAACAAAACTAGAGAAGTAGTCAACAAAATGAATTTGGCTATAAAACCAAATGAAAAGATAGCTTTGGTAGGACCTTCAGGAGCAGGGAAGTCAACAATTATAAAATTATTATTACGTCAGCATGACGTCTCTGGTGGTAAAATTTTGGTTGATGGACAAAATATTGCTAAAATAACTCAAGAAAGTCTCTGGGATAATATTAGTCTTGTACCACAAGATCCAATTCTTTTTCACAGAAGTATTATGGAAAATATTCGCTATGCCAAACCGGACGCAACAGATGTAGAAGTTGTGGAAGCAGCCAAATTGGCCAATGCTCATGATTTTATAATTGATGCTCCAGAAGGTTATGAAACTTTTGTTGGTGAAAGAGGAATTAAGCTTTCTGGTGGTGAAAGACAAAGAGTTGCAATTGCTAGGGCAATACTCAAGAATTCTTCAATTCTTATATTAGATGAAGCAACTTCTAGTCTTGATTCAAGATCAGAAAAATTGATAAAGGAAGCTTTGGAAAATCTAATGAAAGGTAAAACTGTAATTATCATTGCCCATAGACTTTCTACTATTATGCATTCAGATAGAATCTTAGTAATAAATAGTGGTAGAATTATTGAACAAGGCAAACACAGAGAACTATTAAAAAATAAAAAAGGAGTTTATAGTAATTTGTGGAATATCCAAGTTGGTGGATTTATGGTTTGACATTTTATTTATTGAATACTGAACAAATCTCTCTTATTTAGGGAGATTTTGTTTTTTATGTAATTATGTAGTAAGATAGTAATATCTTTTAAAGATTAAATAAATCTATGTCAAAACAATTGAACAAAATCCAAAAAGAAGCTGTTGAATATAATGATGGTAATTTGTTGATTATTGCTGGAGCAGGAACTGGTAAGACGACTGTGATTACTGAGAAAATTGCTTATATTGTAGAAAAAAAATTAGCCTTGCCAGAAGAAATCTTGGCACTGACATTTACCGACAAAGCTGCTGAAGAAATGCAAGACAGAGTGGATAGTCTTATAGAAACACCTTATACTGAGATGCAAATTTCTACTTTTCATAGCTTTTGTCAAAAAGTGTTGGAAGAATATGGACTAGAGATTGGTCTGCCTACTAATTTTCGTCTTCTCACTGAGACTGATGCTTGGTTACTTTTGCGTGAACATATTTATGAATTTGCTTTTGATTATTATCGACCAATGGGTAGTCCCAATCGTTATATTCATGAGTTACTCACGCATTTTTCCAAAGCCAAAGATGAACTTATTACTCCACAAAATTATTTAGATTATGTTGAAGGCTTAATACTAGACAAAGACGATGCTGAAAGACAAGAAAAAAATAGACTGATAGAGCTTGCTGATGCTTATCACAAATATCAAAAACTATTGTTAGATAATGAAGCCTTAGACTTTGGTGATATTATTTTTTATGCCGTGAAACTTTTGCAAGATCGACCAAATATCCTCAAAAAATTACAAAAAAGATTTCATTATATTATGGTTGATGAATTTCAAGATGTAAACTGGGCACAATATCAGCTAATAAAATTATTGGCTGGGCAAGAAAATAAACTGACTGTAGTAGGGGATGATGACCAAGCTATTTATTCTTTTCGTGGTTCTAATGTTGCTATTATCATGAATTTCAAAACAGATTATCCAGAAGCCAAAAATATTGTACTTACAGACAACTACCGCTCAGGACAAGAAATATTAGATTTAGCTTACAAATCTATTAAAAACAATAATCCCCATCGCTTGGAAGAAAAAATAAAGATTAGTAAAAGATT
This sequence comes from Candidatus Magasanikbacteria bacterium CG1_02_32_51, assembly GCA_001871435.1. Lineage (GTDB taxonomy): Bacteria > Patescibacteriota > Patescibacteriia > Magasanikbacterales > UBA922 > UBA1557. The sequence goes on along the minus strand of MNVC01000019.1, from coordinate 28,216 downwards.
AAAAAGTAATCTAAAAGATTTACATGCTGAAATAGATCATTTGCACTATGAAACTATTGATGAAGAAGTAGTCGGAGTAATAAATAAAATTGTGGAAATAAAAGAGATTGACAAAGATTGTAATTGGAATGATTTTGCAATTTTGGTTAGAGCAAATTCACATGTTGAACCATTTAGTAATGCCTTGGAAAGTTTTGGCATTCCTTTTGAATATTTGGCTTCGGCAGGGCTCTATCGTCAAGACATTGTGATTGATTCTTTCAATTTTCTCACACTTCTGACAGACATTTATGATGACAAAGCTTTTTTTCGTTTACTCAAAATGCCATTTTTAGAATTTAGCCAAAATGATTTACAAAAAGTGACAAGTACTGCCAAGAGAAAAAGTACACCTTATTACGAAATACTCAAAAGATCTCGTGAGTTTTTTTTGTCTGATAAAGCTGTTATTGTTGCTGATAAATTATTAAGTGCTTGTCATGAAGGAATAAAACAAAGTAAATTTGAAAAACCAACAACTATACTTTATCAATTTATGGAAAGTATTGGTTACTTATCCTATCTTACTACTGAAGAAAATAAGGGAAATAAAAATGTTATTAGACAAATTTATCACTTGAAACAATTTTTTGATTTAATAAGAACTTACGAAGAAAATGTCCCAGGATCTCATGTAGCTGGGTTTGTTGAAAATTATGAATTTATTATTGAATCTGGAGATGGTGGTAAAATAAATCAAATCAAAGATACACCAGATTCTGTCAATATTATTACTGTTCATGGGTCAAAAGGTTTGGAATATAAAAATGTTTTTATAGTAAATATGGTAGAAGAAAGATTTCCAACCAGAAGAAAAAGTGAAGGAATACCACTACCAGATGAACTAATAAGAGAAAAATTTTTGGAAAGCAATGACTTACATTATCAAGAGGAACGTCGCCTTTTTTATGTTGCTGTCACTCGTGCTAAACAGAGATTATTCCTTACTAGTGCCAATAGCTACGGAGGTACTAGAGCCAAAAAAATTAGTCGCTTTTTAGCTGAACTTAATTTTGATAATAAAGAAAAAAGTCTGGGAGAAAAAGAACAAACCTTGATGCAAGAAATAAGAAAACTAAATATTCAAGTAGATCTAAATTCAGAAGAAATAGAATATATTCCACCAAAAGTATTTTCTTATTCTCGTATTAGTACTTATCAAAAATGTCCTTATCAATATAAACTGGCTTATGTTTTGAATTTACCTAGTAAAGGTAGCCCACATTTTAGTTTTGGAAATACTATCCATGGAACTTTACAGGCTTTTTACGAAAAAGTTCAAGACTTAAATAGTGCCACACAAATTTCTCTTTTTGAAACTAAAACTGTTGAAAAGAAAAAAGATGATAAAATAAAAGTACCAAGTCAAGAAGAATTACTTGCACTTTATAAAACTAAATGGATAGGAGATTGGTATAGAAATAAAAATCAGAGAGAAGAATATTTTGCCAAAGGTGAAGAACTACTAAAAGAATTTTACAAATCGCAAAAAGACAATTGGACAATTCCAGTTTCTCTTGAAGGAGGATTTAAAATTAAAATAGGTGAGTACTTTGTTAAAGGTAGAATAGATAGAATTGATCAAATGAAAGATAACAAATTGGAAATTATTGATTATAAGACTGGTCAACCAAAAGATAAATTAACAATTGACGACAAACAACAATTACTTATTTATCAAATTGCTGTGGAGACTCTACCTCAATATCAAAATCTGGGAAAAATTGAGAAACTTACTTTCTTTTACTTAAACGAAAATAAATTGATGTCTTTTGTGGGCACTGACAAAGATAAAGAAAAATTGGAAGCAAAACTTTTTGACGCAATGGAGCATATTCAAAAAGGAGATTTTAAAGCTACTCCAAATAAACACATTTGTCAGTATTGTGATTTTAAAGAAATTTGTGAATTTAGACAATTATGATTATAAAAATTTTTATTTTAATTTTTTGGTTGGTAATTTTGCTAATTTTATTATTTTTTTTGTTATACATGGCATTTGCTACAATTAGTGCTGCCCCTTTTGTACCCACAACTAAAAAACAAATTATTAAAATGTTGAGTATGATAGACAAACCAAAAACAAGTACAGTATTAGAACTTGGTTCTGGTGATGGTAGAATAGTCTTGAGTCTTGCTCGTCAAGGTTTTCAGACTATTGGTATAGAAATAAATCCACTTCTCTGTCTTTGGAGCAAGATACTAATAAAGAAAAATAAATTAAAAAATGCTAAAATAATTAATGCTAATTTTTGGGATTATGATTTGAAAGATATAGATATTTTGACAATGTACTTTATTCCCCACAGAATGAACAAATTAGCCAAAAAAATAAAAAAAGAAATGAAACCAGGTAGTTTAATAGTTTCTAATGCTTTCAAACTAGGGGATTGGCCAATACACAAACAAGGTGATGGTGTCTATGTTTACGTTGTTTGATTTTTTAAGATTATTTTGAATTTAAATGCAAACGTGGTAAGATAAAGAAAAAGAAATAAGATTGAGATAAATAGAGATTTGGTTTTTTATGTTTAGCTCTATTGTATCTCTTTATCTTCATTTATTTTATATCAAGAAATTATGTCCTTTTCCTCCCTTGGAGACACACTAAGTAATAAGTTCATTCAAAGTGGACCACTCAAAAAACAATTGGAGGATTCTCAAGTAGTTGAAGAAGCCAAAGTTGTCTTGTCAAATATGTTTGGTGAAGAACTTGCTTTGAATGTCAACCCACTTTTTATCAAAAATCGTACTTTGACTATTAGTTGTGCTAGTTCAGCTATGGCTCAGGAGATTAGACTAAATCAAACACAAATTGTTGAAAAATTAAACAAAAAATTAGGTAGAAATGAAGTAGATAGGATTAGATATTTGGTGTAATTTAGCCAAAAAAAATAGCTTGCCAATGCTTCTAAAATAGTGTAGAATAAACATAGCTTTCAAAAGCTGTGTTTATGCTTATATAGACCTATTTTTATGAATCTTCGTCAATATATCGCTACAATGTTCTTTGCCACAATACTTTGTTGGTTATCGTGGTTTTTTGTGATTAGCAATGTTGATCCTTTTGCAACTCCTATTTCAGGTTTTGCCTTTTTTTATGGAAGTCTATTTTTATCTGTTATGGGCACACTATCTATTATGTTCTTCTTTTTTTACAAATTATTTGGGGACAAGAATTTGCCCATGTTTCGTTATGTAGAAGTAAGTTTTCGACAATCAATGTTTTTGTCATTATTTATAATTTTAGCTTTATTTTTGCAAGGTCAAAATTATCTAAATGTGATAACTGCTAGTTTGTTACTTATTATTTTTGTTCTTATTGTTTCCTTCAATATATCTGTTAAATATAAGTCGACATAATATTCTGAACCGACGAAGTACAGTGAGGAATCTTTCTTAAGATAAAATTCTTTAAAAAATATTAACTCACACAATATTGTTAGTAGCTAGAAATTAATTTAAATTATTATTTAATAGAAGCGAGTTTGAAACATTGATAATGTAATCAATAGGAAAGATATTTCGCTTCGCTCAATATAAATATATGCGTCAATCACAATTATTTACTAAAACAAAAAAAGAAGCTCCTGCTGACGAAGTCTCCAAAAATGCCAAATTACTTATTCGGGCAGGCTTTATAAATAAAGAGATGGCGGGTGTTTATAGTTATTTGCCTTTGGGTTTGCGTGTTTTAAAAAAAGTTGAAAATATAATTAGGAAAGAAATGGATAATGTTGGTGGTCAAGAAATTTTAATGTCTTCATTTCAACCAAAAGAAAATTGGGAAAAAACTGGCAGATGGAATTCAATGGACGATTTGTACAAAGTTAGTGACTCATCCAAAAGAGAAGTTGCACTTGGTCCAACTCACGAAGAAATAGTTGTACCTATTTTGAGAAATTATGCTTCTTCTTACAAAGATTTTCCAGTAGCTGTCTATCAAATTCAAAATAAATTTAGAATGGAACTCCGTGCCAAATCTGGTATTTTGCGAGGAAGGGAATTTATTATGAAAGATATGTATTCATTTCACACATCACAAAAGGATTTTGAAAATTTTTATGAAAAAATGAAAGATGTTTATAAAAGTATTTTTCAAAGAGTTGGTATTGGTGATATGACTTACATGACTTTTGCTTCTGGTGGAACTTTTTCAAAATACTCACATGAATTTCAAACTGTTACACCAGCTGGCGAAGATACAATTTATATTGACAAAGAAAAAAATATTGCAATCAACAAAGAAGTTTTTAATGACGAAGTATTAGAGAGTTTAGGTCTTAAAAAAGAAAAATTAATTGAAAGTCATTCTATTGAAGTTGGTAATATTTTTGATTTAAAAACAAAGTATTCAGAACCTTTTGATCTTTCTTTCACAGATGAAAAAGGTCAAAAACATACTATTTTGATGGGTTGCTATGGGATAGGTCTTAGTCGTTTGATAGGTACTGTGGTAGAAGCTCTTGCTGATGACAAAGGTATAATTTGGCCAGAAAGTATTTCTCCTTTTCAAATTCATCTTGTTTCTCTTTGTACTGATGAAGCTGATATCAAAAAAGTTGATAATCTCTATGAAAGATTGAAATTACAAGGTAAAGAAGTTTTGTACGATGATAGAATTGGCGTCAGACCTGGTGAAAAATTTGCTGATAGTGATTTAATTGGTATGCCTACTCGTTACATTATAAGTCCAAAGACTTTAGCAAATGAAAGTGTGGAAATAAAAAAACGTACAGAATCTGAAGCAAAAATTATCTCAATTGATGAATTGTTAAAATAGTAAAAAATACTTAATAAATGAAGATAAAGAGATACGTTGAGATAATAATTTGATATTTTGTTCAAAATTGTTTTAAAGTTTTTATGTTCTAGTGTTTTAATGAAAATATGTTTAAAAATTTTTTTCGAAAAATTGGTAAAGATGTTGCTATTGATTTGGGAACAGCTAATACTTTAGTTTATACTCCTGAAAAAGGTATTGTGATAGATGAACCATCAGTGGTAGCTATCAACACTAAAACAGAACAAATTTTGGCTGTAGGGCAAGAAGCTAAACAAATGCTTGGTAAAACTCCAGCTCATATCCAAGTAACCAAACCTCTGACAGCTGGGGTGATTTCTGATTACGAAGTTACAGAGAAAATGCTTAAATATTTTATTGATAAAGTTCAAAAAGATGGTTTTTCTATTTCTAATCGTCCCCGGGTGGTTATTATTGTTCCATTGGATGTGACAGAAGTAGAAATAAAGGCCGTAGAGGATGCTACTATGTCAGCTGGTGCAAAAGAAGTTATTATTGTTCAAGGACCTATGGCAGCTGCTATTGGTGCTCGTATGCCTATTCAAGAGGCTGTAGGCAATATGGTAGTGGATATTGGTGCTGGTAGTACTGAAATAGCTGTTTTGTCCTTAAGTGGCGTAGTTACTTGGAAATCTACCCAGATAGCTGGTGACGAAATGAATAGAAATATTATTCAATATGCTAGAGAAGTTTTTAATTTGTTGGTCGGTGAAAGTCATGCTGAACAAATAAAATTGAAAGTAGGTTCAGCTTTACCTAGTACAGAAGTAATAGAATTTCATATGAAAGGAAGAGATGTTATGACAGGACTGCCAAAAGAAATTTTGATAAATGATGAACAAATACGCGAAGCTTTGGCTAGAAGTGTAAAAACTATAGTTGACCATATTAAAATGACCTTAGAAACTACTCCACCAGAACTAATTTCTGATATTCATGAAAGAGGATTATTGTTGGTTGGTGGTGGTTCATTGTTGCGTGGAATTGATAAAATAATTTCTCAAGCTACAGAAATTTCTGTTAGAATTGCTGATGATCCACTTACCACTACCGTCCGTGGTGCTGGTATTTTGTTGGAAGAAGAAGAACTTCTAAGAAGTATTGCTTTACCTTCTGCTAAACAAAAAAGATAATTTTTGATTTATGGTTACCAAAAGTAAAACAGCTACATTTTTTACTATTTTTTTTGTGATTATTTTTGTGGTTGGATTTAATTATTTTCATTGGCTAGATTTTGTTGAAAAACCACTTATCTTTATAGTAGATTGGAGTTTGAAACCAATTAATAAAATAAAATTATATTTTAAAAAAACAGAACAACCATTGACAACTGATGATATAAATACTTTGGAACAAATAAAAGAAAAAAATCAATTAAGTGAAATAAATGTACAAATTTTGACAGAAGAAAATTTAGAATTAAAAAAACAATTAAACTTTTTTGTTCAAAATAATTTTGAACATGTTGGTGCAGTAGTTCTAAGTAGAACAGTTAATCCTTTAGCAACTACCATTATGATTGACAAAGGTAATAAAGATGGAATACAAGAAGGAGATCCTGTTGTAGTTAATAATGGTATTTTGATAGGTAAAATAATCAAAGTAGAAGATAATAGGTCAGTGGTAAGACTTATTAATGATAATAATAGCGCTATCGGTGCCACTATTATGAATAGAGAAAGGAGTATTGGCTTAGTAGAAGGAGGTTATGGCTTGGGAGTTCGTATGAATTATATTCCCCAAAATGAAGTAATTACTCCCGGAGATATTATAATTTCATCTGGCCTTTCTGATACTATACCTCGTGGACTAGTAATTGGAAATATAGAAGTTGTAGACAAAAAACCCAATGAACCCTTTCAACAAGCAGTAATTACTCCAACTGCTGATCTTAGCTATATAAACTTGGTGTCAATAATTGTTCACAAAAAATAAAATAAGTTAGTTGATAATTTTTTATTTTTGCTATGTTAAAATCTATTTTACGAATAATCTTTTATTTTTTCTTAATAATTTTTATTTTTATATTAAGTCTTTATTCTTCTTTTTTATTGCCATATCCTTTTGAAAATATAAATTTGGTTATCATATTTTTGATTATACTGTTAGGTCTTTATGGTTCAGGGAATATTGTCTGGGGTGCTTTTCTTTTTGGTGTTTTAATGGATTTATATAGTGAATTATATTTTGGTATTTTTATTTTTTCTTTAACAATTAGTTTTTTATTGGTATATTGGTTATATTATGAATTCTTTACCAATAAGTCTGTCTGGGCTTTGGCAACTATGGTAGCATTGGAAGTTATTTTTTTTAGAATTTTTTATATTTTTTTTATAGTTTTTAATGGCACAAAAATAAAATTAACTTTTCTTTTTTATTTTGGTTGGGAATTATTATTTACTACTATTACGGCCTTTTTATTATATTTTTTATTAAATAAATTTTTTACAAAGTTTAAAATATTAAAATAATAATATGGAAATTGATCCATATCTTATAAATCCAAAACAAAAAATTAATCTAAAGGGTAAATACAAATTGTCTTGGACAGAAGATAATTTATTTACTGAAAAAAATTCTGAAAATGAAGTCAATAATTCAGGCAGTTCTTATTTGGGATCAAGTTTTTCTGGTAGTAAAAAGACTTTTTTATTTTTGCTTTTTGTAGTTTTTTGTTTTTCTATTATTTTAGGAAGAGGATTTTTTTTACAAATTTTATTAGGAGATAATTATCGTGTACGAGCCGAGAATAATAGACAAAAAATTATTCCAGTACCATCTGAAAGAGGTTTTATCTTTGATAGAAACAATGTCCAACTTACTCAAAATGTACCAAATTTTTCTTTGTCTGTAATTCCAAAAAATTTACCAAAAAATCAAGAAGATTTGAATAAAATTATAGAAAAATTGATAAGTATTACTGATCAAGATAAAAAAGAAATAAGTGATATAATAGAAAAATATAAAGATTATCAACAAGATTCAATTATTATTACTGAAGATATTCCTTATGAATCAGCTTTAAAAACACAAATAGCTAATACAGATTTGCCAGGTATTAGTATTCAGCTTGGTAGTAAAAGATTGTATATTTTAGATCCTACAGAAAAAGGTATAAATACTACTAGCACTAATGATACCTCTAACAACGCTGATTTTTTACACCCTGAAGATAATCAAAAATATATCAATAATAGTTTATCACATATTTTAGGTTATGTAGGAAAATTGTCACCTCAAGAATTGGATACTTATTATAAAAAAGGATATTTTCCTTCAGATTCTATTGGGAAAACTGGAATAGAAAAAAATTATGAAATTTATTTGCGTGGTACCTATGGAGAGAAAAAAATAGAAGTAAATGCTCAAGGTAAAGAACAACAAAACTTAGCAGAAAAGGAACCTATTGCTGGATCCAATTTAATTTTGACAATAGATGCAAATATACAAAATAAATTAGAAGAATTAGTTAATCAAAAATTACAAGAAATAAATAAAGATCGAGCTTCTGCTATAGTTTTAGATCCACGCAGTGGCGAAATTTTGGCTTTAGTTAGCTATCCTGGATTTGATAATAATGATTTTTCTGGTGGAATAACTAAAGATAATTATAACAAATATTTAAATGATTCAGACGAACCTTTATTCAATAGAGCTATTAGTGGTAATTTTCCATCAGGTTCAGTTATAAAACCTGTTATGGCTTTAGCTGCTTTACAAGAAAAAATAATCAATCCTAACACTAGTTTTTTGAGTACTGGTGGATTGCGAGTTGCAGAGTGGTTTTTTCCTGATTGGCAAGTTGGTGGACATGGTATGACTAATGTACAAAAATCTTTAGCTTTGTCTGTAAATACTTTTTACTATTATATTGGTGGTGGCTATGGAAATTTTGTTGGTTTGGGAGTTGATAAAATAAATGAATATCTAAAATATTTTGGCTTTGGTAAAATGTTAGGTATTGATTTGCCAGCTGAATCAAGTGGCTTTTTACCAACACCACAATGGAAGCAACGCGTCAAAAAAGAACCTTGGTATATTGGGGATACATATAACTATTCTATTGGCCAAGGTGATTTTTTGACAACGCCTTTACAAATTGCATCTATGACAGCCACTATTGCCAATGGTGGAACATTGTATGTACCACATACATTAAAGCAAATTGTTAATTTAGAAACTGGGAGAGTTACAGACATAAAATCTGAAGTGTTGAATCAAAATTTTATTGATCCAGCAAACATAAATACTGTTCGTCTTGGTATGAAGGATTGTGTATCTTATGGTTCTTGTCATAGATTATCTACACTACCTTTTACATCAGCTGGTAAAACAGGTACAGCACAATGGAGTAAAACAAAAGATACTCATGCTTGGTTTACTTCTTTTGCTCCTTTTGAAAATCCTGAGATTGTAGTAACAATTTTAATAGAAGAAGGCGGAGAAGGCGGAATAAATGCTGAACCAATAGCTGATGCCTTTTATCGTTGGTGGGCATTATACAAAAAATAATTCTTTGAATTTTTTTAGACTAAAACTTGACCTTAAAACAAAAACTGTTATACTATATAAATACCTAAATCCGCATATTGCGGTTCTATTTTTTTCACTAAAGTTTTAATCATTAAAAATAAAAATATATGACAGATGATATCCAATATATGAGTCAATCAAAGTTAAATACTCTAAAACAAGAATTGAAGGAATTAAAAGAAATAAAAATAATAGCAATCGCCAAAAGAATTGATGAAGCCAAACAAATGGGTGATTTGTCAGAAAATGCAGAATATCATGCTGCTCGCGATGAAATGTCTTGGACCAAAAGTAGAGTATTAGAACTTGATAATCTAATAAATAATGCCGAAATTATTTCTGAAGAAAAAGGTAACAAAGTCCAAATTGGCTCTACTGTCAAAGTAAAAGTAAATGGAAAAGAAAAAGAATACACTATTGTTGGAGCACAAGAGGCAGATCCTTTGTCTGGAAAAATTTCTAATGAATCACCACTTGGTTCAGCATTTTTGGGTAGAAATAAAAATGACGAAGTACAGGCTACTTTGCCAGCAGGAATACAGATTTATAAGATAATTGATATTAAATAGATAAAAAAAGTTAAAAGTTTATAAAGTAATAAGATATTTTATTTTAAAAAAGCTAATTTAAGCATAAATACTCCTTTTCTAGGAGTATTTGTAATTTTAACAACAATCTGTTACAATTAAACAATAATTTAGCAACTTTTTAAGTAAAAACGCTATGTTTCAAACTACTGAATTTAATATCAATGACGAACGCAAAATTCGTCTCAAAAAATTGAAAGAACTAGAGGAAATAGAAATTGATCCTTTTCCAGCAAAAAATAATCGTAAACAAACTATTAAACAAGCTTTAGATTCTGAAGTAGAAACTTTTCTTAGCGTTGCTGGACGCATTATGACCAAACGTGAAATGGGTAAACTAACATTTTGTCATTTGCAAGATGAATCTGGACGTATGCAGATTGCTTTCAAACAAGATGATTTAGGAATTGAAAATTATAAACTTTTTATCAAAAAAATAGATTCTGGGGATATCATAGAAATAGAAGGTAAAAAATTTATTACTCATAAAGGCGAACCTTCTATTTTAGTAAGTAAATGGACAATATTATCAAAAGCACTTTTACCTTTACCTGACAAATTTCATGGTTTGAATGATGAAGAAATGCGTTATCGTAAAAGATATCTTGATTTTTTGGTTAATCCAGAAGAAAAAGAAAAAATTATTGTTAGAGGAAAAATTTTGCGTTATCTTCGTGAATTTTTACAATCAGAAAATTTTATTGAAGTAGAAACTCCAGTTTTAGAAACTATTGCTTCTGGAGCAATGGCCAAGACTTTTGATACACATTTAAACGCTTATGATTTGGACGTACATTTGCGTATTTGCATTGGTGAATTATGGCAAAAAAGATTATTGGTTGGAGGTTTTGAAAAAACATTTGAAATTGGTAGGGCTTTTAGAAATGAAGGTGTTGATCATCAACATAATCCAGAATTTACGATGCTTGAATACTATTGGGCTTTTGCAGATTACGAAGATAATATGAAACTTCATGAAAAAATGATTCCTTTTGTGATTGAAAAATCCATTGGTAAATTAGAAGTAGAAATTGATGGACAAAAAATAAATTTTGAAACTCCATATCCTAGAATAACTTTTCATGAAGCGGTATTAAAATACTCAGGTATAGATATTAACAAATATACAGATATTGAAGAGTTAAAAATGATTATGAAGGAAAAAAGTTATGACCATGAAAATTTAACTGAGAGAGGAAAATTATTAGACAATTTATATAAACAATCAGCTCGTCCAAAAATTATTCAGCCAACTTTTGTCTTAAATTATCCAATTGAACTAAAACCTTTAGCCAAAAAATCAGTTGACCCCCGCTATACCGAAATGTTTCAACTTATTGTCAATGGCTTTGAATTGAGTAATTCTTATACTGAATTAAATGATCCTCTTGACCAAATAAAAAGATTTGAAGATCAAACCAAGAACAAAGCAAGCGGTGATGATGAAGCTATGGCCAATGATTGGGATTTTGTTGAGGCTTTGGAGTATGGTATGCCCCCAGCAACTGGTACAGGTATTGGCATAGACAGATTTGTAGCTTTGATTACAGGTTCACATACTTTACGTGAAGTGACAGCTTTTCCATTGATGAAACCTTTGGTTGTGGAAGAGATAAAAAATAAGAAAGAAAAGAAAAAATAAATTTTGCATGAAGTATGAAGAAGATAATGATTTTTGGAACTTTTGATATTGTCCATCTTGGACATATAAATCTTTTTAGACAAGCTAAAAAATTAGGTAACTATTTAGTGGTAGTAGTAGCACGTGATAAAACATCTGAAAGTATAAAGAAAAAAAAATTAATTCATAATGAAAAAAATAGATTAGAATTTTTACAAAATTTGAAATTAATTGATAAAGCTATTTTTGGTAACAAAATAAATTATTATAAAGTTATTAAAATAGAAAAACCAGATATAATAGCTCTTGGTTATGATCAGCAACATTTTATTGATAAATTAGAAAATAAAATTAAAGAATTTAAGTTGACTACAAAAGTTATTCGACTCAAATCTTACAAACCAGAACAATACAAGTCTGGAAATATAAGAAAAAAATTAAGTAAAATGTTATAAAATATAAGGAATGACAAATTGAGAGAAGCGAAATTTGTCAAACTACGCCAAATATATAAATTCCATTATGTTAGAAGAAAAAAGGCAAATTCTAATTGCTACTACCAATGAAGGAAAATTTACAGAAATAAAAAAATTTTTACATGATTTGAATTTTGATTTTTTGTCTCTAAAAGATTTGAAAAATATTCCAGAAGAACCAGAAGAAAGTGAAAAAACTATTGAAGGTAATGCCATTCTAAAAGCCAAATATTATGCTGACAAAACAGGTCTAATGTCTCTGGCAGACGACGGAGGGATTTTTGTTGATACTCTTGATGGTTGGCCTGGAGTGATTAGTGCTCGTATTGGTAAAGATGCCGAAGACAGAAGAAAAGTTTTGCTAGAAAAAGTAAAAGACATTCCTGAAGAAAAATTAACTGCCAGTTTCAAAGCTGTATCAGCTTTGTACAATCCAGATAAAGAAGAACTGTTTTTAGCTTATGGAGAAAGAAAAGGAAAAGTTTTAAAAGAAGAAAGGATCGCTAATGGTTTTGGTTATGATCCAATATTTTATTTACCAGATTTGAATAAAACTTATTCTGAATTAACTACTGTAGAAAAAAATGCAACTTCTCACAGAGGTATAGCTCTAAATAAAATAAAATATTTTTTGGCTGACCATTTTTCTAACAAACATATTGTCGTACCAGTAGGAATAATTATCAAAGAAGGTAAGATGCTTATCTCCAAACGCAATGATCCTCATAATCCTAGATTTCATGGTAAATGGGAATTGCCAGGTGGCAGTATGGAATATGGTGAAAAATTAGAAGAAAATGTAAAACGTGAAATTCTAGAAGAAACAGCTTGTAAAGTAGAAATTATAAAACAACTAAACGAAATACAGGTAGTGGCGAGTACTGGTAAAAATTTTAACTATCAAGTTTATCTTATACCTTTTGTTTGTAAATATATAGAAAGTGTAGGTGAAATAAATGATACAGAGGTAATGGAAACTAAATTTGTTAATTTGGATGATCTTACAAATTATGATTTTATAGAAAAAAACAAAGAATTTTTAATAAATTTATTACCAGAAATAAGAGAAGTTATCAATGAAATGTCATCCTGAGTCGAGAATACGATGAAGGATCTGTAGACCCTGATTACTTTTATTTATTCAAAAACATTTTTTAGAATCAATTCCAGATTTATTAATTAAAAACATTTATATATTTAAGAAAGATCCTACGCCGTGCTTCGCCGGCTCAGGATGATAAAACCTATATGCTAGACATAAAATTTATTCGCGACAATAGCGAATTAGTCAAAAAAAACTGTCAAAATAGAAAAGTAAAAGTAGATATTGATAAGCTACTTGATTTTGATAAACAAAAAAGAGAGAAAATGCAAGAAACAGAAGAACTCCGTTCCAAAAGAAATAGTAGCTCCAAAGGTAAACCAAGTGAAGATGAAATCAAACAAATGCGTGAAGTGGGAGAGAAAATAAAATTTCTAGAAGAAGAATTGAAAACTATTGAAGAAAGTTATTTAAACTTAATGCTTCAGGTACCAAATATGACTCACAAAAAAAGTCCTATTGGTGGTGAAGATGATTTTGTTGTGATTGAAGAAAGGGGAGCTATCCCAAATTTTGATTTTGAAGCCAAAGATCATGAAGAATTGATGATAAACCTTGATTTGGTAGACTTTGAACGTGGAGCCAAAGTTTCTGGAAGTAAATTTTATTTTGTCAAAAATGATATGGTAAAATTAAATCAAGCCTTACTAAATTATGGTATGGAGATTTTGGAAAAACATGGTTATAATCTTATTGAAACTCCTGATCTTGCTAAACATGAAATCTTGCTTGGAGCTGGCTTCAATCCTCGTGGGACAGAAAAACAAGTTTATAATCTTGCTGATGAAGATTTGAGTCTTGTTGGGACTGCTGAAATTACTATGCTAGGGTTTCATGCTGATGAAATTTTGGATTTGAATAATGGACCAAAGAAATATACAGCAATGTCACATTGTTTCCGTACTGAAGCTGGGGCCTATGGTCGCACTAGTAAAGGTCTTTATCGTGTTCATCAATTTACCAAATTAGAAATGTTTATTTTTTGTAAACCAGAAGACAGTGAAAAATTACATCAAGAATTATTAAGTATTGAAAAAGAAATTTGTGACGGCCTAGAAATTCCTTATCGCGTAATTGATACTCCAACAGGGGAATTAGGTGGTCCAGCTTTTCGTAAATACGACTTAGAAGCTTGGATGACTATGAAAGCTGAAGCTAAAGCTAAAGGTGGTTATGGTGAGATTACGAGTACCAGTAATTGTACAGACTATCAAGCAAGAAGACTAAATATCAAATATAGAAATGATGAAGGTAAAAACGAATTTGTGCATACCCTAAATGGCACGGCTGTAGTGCTTAGTCGTTTCCCGATTGCCATAATAGAAAATAATCAACAAGCTGATGGCAGTATCAAAATTCCAAAAGTTTTACAGAAGTTTGTAGGCAAGGAATTTATTAGTAAAGCAAAGTAAGCAGAATAGACAGATTAAGTAATATATTGAAAAATTTCAAAATTATGGAGATAACTCCTCAAAAAACAAAACTAATTATCATTCCCGGTTGGAGTGGCTCAAAAGAAACTTGGTCTGATTTTGTTTCCTTAGCTCTAAACGATTTTGAAGTAGAAGTAATAGAATTACCTTGTTTTGGCAAAGAGCCTTGTCCTAGCTCAATCTGGGGTGTGGAGGAGTACTCACAGTTTGTAACTAATAGACTAATTGCTTTGAAAAAATTTAATCAACAAACTATTTTACTCGGACATAGCTTTGGTGGTCAAATTGCTACTTATTTACTAGGTCATAATCAAAATATAGTAGACAAACTTATTTTGAGTGGAGCTGCTGTGTATCGTCGACCAGAGAGTTTGAAAAACAAAATCTTCAAATTCATTGCCAAAAGTGGTAAAATAGTATTTAGTTTACCAGTATTAGACAAGTTGGCAGACTTTATGCGTAAAGTTATTTATAAGTTAGCTGGGACAGGTGACTACAATAGAGCTACAGGCATTAAGAAGGATATTTTTCTAAAAATTACCAAGCAAGATGTAAGTGAATTTTTACCAAAAATAAAAATCCCAACTTTGGTGGTTTGGGGAGACAAAGATGACTACGTATCTATAAAAGATGGTGAAAAAATAACCAAAAATATTGTTGGAGCAAAATTGGAAATAATAAAAGGAGGTACACATGGTCTGTACCTTTGGAAAAAACAAGAATTGATAAATTTAATAATTTCTTTTTCTAAAAAATAAATTTATTTAATATGCAAATTATAGACTTTGCAATAGTTTTCTTCTGGTTTGTTAGTATGAGCAATGAATATCTTCAATTTGCTTATTTTTGGCAACTCAAGGAATACCGTTGGGATAGATTTCTAGATTTGTTACATACCACAGAAGGAAAGAGAATACTCTTTCGTTATGATTTTTTATACAAAATACCTCTTATTTTGGTAATCTTTTTTTGGGATCAAAAATTAGCAGTATTAAAATGGGTAATTTTATTAATTTTTATATTGGATTTTGTTTACTTAATTCTGAAAATTATTTTGAAAAAACCAATCAAAAGACCCGTCTTTAGCTTAAAAATTATTTTAATTTTATTTGTAGTAATTTTTGTAGAATCTATTTTTTTCTTAAAAACTCAAGATCCTAGGACTGTAGTTGTTTTTAGTTTCTTAAGATTTATTTTAATTACTATTATAATCAATTTTTTCAATGTTATTACACAATTTATAAAAAATTATACTGCTAAATTAGCAAAGAAAAAATTAGCTAAATACATAAATTTAACTGTTATCGGCATAACAGGGAGTTATGGTAAGACTAGCACCAAAGAAATACTAACAGATTTGCTCTCTTACAAATTTAAAGTTGTCAAAACTCCAAAAAATGTTAATACTGATTTTGGTATTAGTAAATTTATTTTACAAACTAATTTCAAAGATATTGATTTTTTTGTGGTAGAAATGGGAGCTTATAGAGTGGGAGATTTACTTGAACATTGTAATATTGTAAATCCTAAAATAGGTATTCTAACAGCAATTAGTCCACAACATTTGAGTCTCTTTGGTTCAATAGAAAATATCCAAAAAGCCAAATATGAATTATTAAAATACTTACCAAAAAATGGTCTAGCTATAACTAATTCTGATAATAAATATTGTCGAGAATTCCTGAATGAAATAAAAGCTAAAACTATGACTTTTGGTTTTGAAGAAGAATTCAATCCAACTTGTTTAATTGAAGGCATAGAAAGTAATAAAGAAGGTATTTTATTTAAATTCAAAAAAAATTTAAACGGTGAAGAAATTCATATAGAATTGCAAACAAAACTTTTTGGTGAATACAATATTTTGAATCTAGCGCCGTCTCTTTTGGTAGCTAATTATTTAGGATTCTCTTTAGAAGAAATAAGAGAAGCTGTCAAAAAAGTAGAAAATCCAAAGCATGCTTTACAAATCTATAATTATGGTAAGTCTATCATAATAGACGATACTTATAATTCTAACCCTGATGGATTTAGAGTTGCTATAAATATGTTGGCTAATTATTCACATGAATATCAAAAAATTGTAATAACTAGAGGAATTATTGAACTTGGAGAACTTAGTAATGAAATTCACGAACAAATTGGTGGAGAGATTGCCTTTATGGCTGATGAATTAGTGATTATAACCCCAGATTTTGTAGAACCTTTGAAAAAGGGTGCAGGTACTAAATATCAGACAAAAGTAATGATCAAAACAAATAGTTTGGAATTGTTAACTTATCTAAAAGAACACAAAAAAACAAAATCGGTTATATTATTGGAAAATAGAATACCAGAAATAATAAGATACGAATTAAAAAAATAATTTATGATTTTTACTGGTTTTCATCCTAATATTTATAAAAAAGATGCCTTGACTTCCTTATCTTTTTTATTTTTACCTTGGAAGTGGCCTTATTTGCGAAAAGGTAAAAATATTCTAGAAGTAGAAAGCTGGTTACAAAATTATTTTAATGCAAAATTTGTTATTACTTTTGATAGTGGACGTACTGCTTTGCAAAAAGCTATAGAAGCTGTTGGTATAAAAAGTGAAGACGAAGTCTTAGTCCAAGCCTATACTTGTCTAGTAGTCAGTAATGCAATAAATTGGGCAGGAGGAAAACCAATTTATGTAGATGTGGATGACAATTTCAATATGGAAGTTGAAGATTTAAAAAAGAAAATCACAACAAAATCAAAAATCTTAATTATCCAACATACTTTTGGCAAAGCAGCAAATCTGAACAAATTACTGCAAATTGCTAAAGAAAATAATCTGATAGTCATAGAAGATTGTGCCCATTCTTTGGGAACAAAATATAATGATAAATTAACAGGTACTTTTGGAGATATAGGAATGTTTAGTTTTGGCAGTGACAAAATAATCTCTTCTTCTCGTGGTGGGGCACTGATTACTAACAATGAGAAATTGGCTGAAAAAATATTATTGCTAAACAAAAAATTAGCTTTATCAACCATTAGGACAACTCTCCAAAATCTGTTTAATTTCCCAGTTTTTTATATTGGAAAAATGATGTATGATATCGTACTTGGTAAAATTTTCTTAGCTATTGCCCAAAAAATAGGTTTAACAAGTAAAATAATATACAAAAAAGAGAAATCTTGTGTCAAACTAAAATTTTATCCAGCCAAATATCCCAACTCTTTGGCCAAAATTTTGCTGAACCAACTCGACAAATTGGACGAAATGAATAAACACCGTCAAGAGATTGCTCATATTTATGATAAACTTTTGGATAGTAATAAAATGCAAAAACCATCAGTATCGGATGACAACATTTTTTTACGCTATACCATTTTAGTTGAAAATCCAGAAGAACTAATAAAAATGGCCAAAAAACATAAAATCATTTTGGGCAACTGGTATGATTCGGTAATTGCACCAAAAGACAAGGATATAAATATGTCAAAAACAGGTTATATAAATGGTAGTTGTCCAAATGCTGAAAAATTAGCCAAACTGACTGTAAATTTGCCAACAAATAAAAATATTACTTATAACCAAGCTAAAAAAATAGCAGAACTAATAAATGTTAATTTATGATAAAAGAAGTTTTTAAAAAAGAAGAATGGACTACTAAAGAAGAATTTTTGCAATCGTGGGAATATGGTGAATTTTTGAAAGATACAGGAAGAAAATTAATAAGGTATGAATTTATTTCTAAAGATAATGTAAAAAATCAATTTCAAGGTGTAATAACCTCTAATATTTTAGGGTTTAAATTTATTTATATTCCTAGAGTTTCTTTTTCTGAAGAATTATTAGATGAAATAAGTAAATTTTTGAAAATAAATAATTTTGTATTTTGGCGTGTAGAAAGATTGAATTATACAATGCCAAAATATTTTATGTATAAAGAAGTAAAAAATAGACAACCAGAATGCACATGGCTTTTGGATCTAAAAAAAACTGAAGATGAAATTTTGGCTGAGATGCATTCCAAAACTAGATACAACATAAACTTAGCCATAAAAAAGGGTGTTGTTTGTAAAATTGAAAAAGATATAAATAAATATTGGAAATTGAATGAAATGACTACAGAAAGAAACAGTATCAAAAGTCATGATAAAAATTATATAGAAAAATTATTAAAATTAGATAGTGTTTATCAGTTAACTACTTACTTTGAAGATGATGTCTTATCTTCAGCTATTGTGTTCAAATACAATGAAACTATGTATTATTTGTTTGGAGCATCTTCCAATAGCCAGCGTAATCTCATGGGACCTTATCTAAATCAATTTGAAATTATAAAATTAGCCAAAAAGTTAGACTGTAAAGTTTATGACTTTTGGGGTATGGCTCCACCAGCAGAGAAGGGAAGTAATGATACAAATTCCCATCATAATTATTCTTGGAAAAAATCTCACCCTCTAGACGGTGTAGCCAAGTTCAAAGCAGGATTTAATGGCAAATTGGAATGTTATCCAAAACCCTTGGAAATAATCTTGAATCCTTTCAAATATAAAATATTTTTGCTAATTCAAAAATTAAGAAAAAGGACCATAGTTGGTCACAGTACTAAAGAATAATTATGTACAAAGTAAAAGAAATACAAAATAAAGAAGAATGGGAACAATTTCTTTCACAACAAAAATTCGTGCTTATGACACAGTCTTACAAGTATGGTGAATTTTATGAATCTATAAATGAAAAGCAATGGCTCATAGGTATATATGAATCTGATAAATTGATTGCTGGCAGTTTGATTTTGAGTGTACACGCCAAACGTGGTAATTTTCTTTTTGCGCCTTATGGACCTGTAATTAGTAAAGATTATGAAAACATTTTAAAATTATTTATAAATTTTTTAGAGGAGAAAGCCAAAAAAGAATATTATAATTTTATTAGAGTTTCTCCTTTTATAGATGATACAGAAGAAACTAGAAATACTTACAAAAACATTGGTTTTAGAAAATCTCCTACTCATGTTTTGGCTGAGATAACTTGGCTTTTGGATCTAGAAAAAAGTGAGGAAGAAATATTAGTCAACATGAACAAAAATCATCGTAATCTAATCAATAGATGTCTTAGAGAAAAAGTAAAAATTGTTTTTTCTAATGATAAAAAAGCTTTGGAAGAATTCAATGTTTTGCATGATTATACAGCCAAGAAACATAATTTTACACGTTTTTCCAATTTTTATGTTGAAAAAGAATTTGTTGCTTTTCAAAAAGATGACGAAGTATCTGTTTTAAAGGCTTATTTATCTAATAATCCCAAATTAGACTCATCAGCAGTTGTTTATTTTTATGGCAATTCTGCAGCTTATCGTCATGGTGCTTCATTAAATCAAGATAAAAAAATACCAACTTCTTATCTCTTACAATGGAAAGCTATTCAAGAAGCCAAAAATAGGGGAATGAAGTATTACAATTTTTGGGGAATAGCACCAAATGATGCTCCTATTAGTCATCCTTTCAAAGGTATTACGCACTTTAAAAAAGGTTTTGGTGGTTTTCAAAAAAATTTATTACCTTGTCAAGATTTTGTAATTTCACCAAAGTATTGGATTACTTGGGTTATTGAAACTATCAGAAACAAAAAACGTGGTTTTTAATTTATCCTGAAAGAAATTTCTGAGGTACGAAGAAATTGAATGAGGGATCCTTGCCTGTCGGCAGACAGGTTTCCTGCTTAAAAACATTTATAAATGAACTACCTAGCAGCATCGTGCCCAAGGCTGATCAGTCCTCTGGCTGAAGCTGACGAGGAATTAAACCTTGTCCGCCTTGCCGTGCACGCCTTGGGCTGTGGGCGGATTAATCTGCCAAACAAAATAATTATTTATAACATAGCAAAAATTTACTAAAAAATATACTTTAAGAAAGATCCTACGCCGTGCTTCGCCGGCTTCAGGATTGTGTAAAAAGCCTGTGCCAATCAAAAAAATAATAAACCATCACAAATTACAAAGAAAGTTCAATAATAAAGTAAAAAGTACAAAAAAAATTTTTAATTATTTTTTTAACTCCAAAAAAACTAGACGCGATTTTGCTTGGCAAGGTAGAGAAATAGAGAACCCTTTTATTCATGAAAAGGCTAGTAAAAAACTAATATATTTAAATCTTTTTATTATAATTATAAGCATTCTAACTATTTTTTCAGTCTTTGTTTTTCATCCTTTCTTTAATATAAATGATATACAAATAGAAGGATTACAAAGAATAAAAAAAATAGATTTATTGGAAACAATAAATGGTATTCTCAATTATAAAAAATTAGGTTTAATAAGAGAAAATAGTTATGTTTTTTCCAATGTAAATGAAATAAAAGACGTCTTAAAAGAAAGATACCCAATTGAAAAAATTATTGTCAAAAAAAGTTTTCCCAACAAATTGTCTATAATTATTCAAGAAAAAATTTCTACTATTATCTATGACAATGGTTTAGAATATAGCTATGTAGATCTAGATGGAAAGATAGTAGAAATAATGCGAAAGATAAGTGATTATGAGTGGAAAGATATTACTCAAAAAGTAGTTACAACCACTATTACTGGAGAAAGTATTACTACCACAATTGTAGTAGGTAAATTGCATGAACCAGATATTGCTACTATAAAAAAAGATTTAGGCAATTATCCCATTATTTATGATAAAAATAATATACAAGAGGTAAATATAAATGAGAATGTTTTGGATAAAGCAGAAGTAATTATATTAATAAATTGGTTCAAACAACTTGATAATAATGAAAAAATTCCTTTAAAATATTTTATCTTTGAAGATAACAAACAAGATCTAACAATAAAAACTTACAAAGGATTTTATATCAAGACACGTTTTGATAGGGAAGTGACTGCCCAAATAAATAAATTAAACTCTTTATATAAAGAAAAAATAGATAATAATATTTTTTTGAATTACATAGATTTGAGATACCCAGATAGAATATATTGGAAATAGCCACACATAATTGGCATGATCTTTTTAAAGTAGTTAAATAGATAATGAATGGTACGTTTGATCCTTCAAAAGAGGGGGGGGACGCCGAGGTGTTTAGACAGGATTAAAAAACCTAAACGTCAAATTCTGTCTAACCACCATTGCTACTTTTTTATTTATTGTTTTTTTAAATAAACATTTTTTGGATGTTTATTTTTTTATAAAAATAAAAGAAAAAAATAGGGGAGTAATAGAAAAGAGTATCAAAAACCTTATTTGATACAATGTCGCACAATGTATCTTATGCGACACTAAGGCTTATTCTGACTAAAATGAAGATTAGTTTCAGTATCTAATTTACATCACTTTATTCTTTTTACAATACAGTATATACCCACTAATAAATTGTTCAAAAAAATATTAATATATAATTGTTCTAATTATTTATAATAATCTTAGCTAGCTTTAATGGTTATTTATAGCTTAGGTAACACCCACTTCACTTACCTACTTTTTGGCTAGGTTTAGCCACTATTCTCTATATTTTGCGACACCACAAAAAGTGGGTTCAAAACTAAAGGTATAGAGTATCGACTTTTTCTACAACTTTTCGCAGTGAGTATCCTACTTTGTTCTATACCCACTTTTGACATCAACAATTGGTAAGTATTTTTATGAATTTAAATTAATTTTGAAATTTTTAAATTGAAAATTGTTTCCACCCTAGGCGGACAAATTAAAATTGAAAATTTCTAAATTCCTAAATTATAAATGTTAATTTAAAAAGAGTAAATATTGAAAAGATATTTACTCTTTTTTTCAATTTGGTAAAAATACTACTCTACATTGTGCGACACTAATACTTTTTCTTTAAATTTATCATAAACTTCTTTTAACATTTTAGCATCTTCCAAAGCATTGTGTTTTTTATATTTTTGCAAATCTATATCTAACCAATCAAAGAAGTCCCCTACCCTCATTATCTCTGGATTGAAACCAAAAGCAAACAAAATAGAAGCAAAATCAATTGGTATCCAAAATACTGGATGATCTTTTGGATCAGCAAAAAGTCTATACCAATAAATACTATCAAATTGATTGACATAAGCCATAAGAAAAGGCTTATCTTCTCCCCTACCAATGAAATCCCAAATTTTTTTTATAGCTTTTTCTTTACTGATTTTGTTACCTAACAAAAAAGGGATTACATTTTCTGTAACCCAAGGATGAACAGTTTTATTATCATAAACTAATTCTAGATATAATTCTTCACCATTTGGTTTGACAAGACCAATAGACATTATTTCACCAATTTCACTATCAATATTAGTAAATTCTGTATCAAAAAAAATAATATTATCACTAAAAAACAAATTATTTTTATCAAATTTCATAGATTAATAATCTTTTTCTAAATAGTTTAATGCATTTACAGGAATACCATCTTTACGAACTTCAAAATGCAAATGAGGCCCTGTAGTAAATGGACCAGCACCAACAGTGCCTGGTGTGGCTCCAGAATAACCAATTATATCTCCACGGGTTACAAATTGATCAGCAGACACCACAATATTACTCAAATGTCCATATACAGTAGAAAATCCATCAGAATGAATAATCATCACATAAGCATAACAACTAGCAGTAGTACAAATTCTAGCACGAGCAATATAACCAGAAGCCGTAGCTCGTATAGCGGTTCCATGAGCAGCTCTAATATCAATAGCAGGATGCTCAAAGATATTTCTATATGGATAATTTTCATCATGAAAATAAGCAGTAATATAACGACTTTGAGTCGGCCAAGACAATGGTAAGAGACCATTTTGTTGTGGATTACCACCTTCAGTAATTTTGTTCTGTTCTTCTAGTTTCTTTCTTACTTGACTTTCAAAACTAGTAATTTCATTTTCGATTTGACTATATTGATTTCTTAAATTCTGTACTAAAGTATTGTATTTAGACTCAGAAGACTTAGTTTGTAACAAAAGATCTTCTTTAAATTTGATTTGTTCTTGTAAATCTTTTTTCTTATTATCTAGTGTAACTTTCAAATTTTGATAACTTGTCTGTTGTTCTTCCCTTTGTTGTTTTTTGGTTTGTAATTCTTCTTTAGCTATTCTGATAGTTTTGGCACTCTTACCAAGATTTTCTTCTAAACTTTGAACATAATGAACACGATTATAAAAATCAGAAAAATTAGCATAAGCAGCCATTACCTCAATATATTTTTTATTATTTTCATAATAAATAGTCCTGATAAGACCTGATAATAATCTTTGTTGTTTAGCAATTGTAGTTTCTTTGTCTGCTATAGATAAATCCAATCCTTTAATTTCTAAACCTGTAGCATCTATTTTTTCTTGTGTAGCCTGAATATCCAAATCAACCTGTATAATATAGTTATCCAAAATAGAAAGTTGATTTGATAAAGATTTCGATTCCAATCTAGTTGTTTCTATTTTAGCTTTATAATCAGCAATAGTTTTTTCCAATTCGGCTATTTTGTTTTTCTTTTGGGCTATTTGATTATTCAAATCGTCTATTTCATTTTTGTTACTAGCCAGTTCTGTATCAGTGGTTGTAAAAACAAAAAAAGGGTTAGTCAAAGAAACCGTTATTAAAATGAAAATAAATAAAAAAACACGCTTTTTCATAGTAAAACTATTATAGCATGTTTTTCAAAAAAGTTCTAAATTTTATCTACAGCTATTTTTATTCTTGCTAAAGTTTTTTCTTTACCAAGCACACCAGCAATTTCTAAAGGTCCTGGAGAATTATTCAAACCAGACAAAGCAACCCGCATCGGCCATAAAACATCACCATTACCCAAACCCTTATCCTTTATCCAAGCCAATACACCTACTTCCAACTCTTCCCTGCTCCAAACACCTGAAAAATCTTGCAGAAAATTCAAAGTTAATTGTAAATTTTCTTTGGTTTTTATTTTATCTGATTTTTTCCAAACCAACAAATCTGCTTCGTAAATATTTTCAGAAAAAATAAAACTAGTATTTTCAACAATCTCTAAAAGTGTATTAGCCCTCCCCTGCTCTAATGCTACAACTCTAGTCAAATCAAAGTCTTTAATATCAACATTTTTTTCTGCATAAAAACTTCTACATCTTTCTGATAGTTCAACAGCAGACATTTTCATGATGTATTGTTTGTTGTACCAATTTAATTTTTCTAAATTGAATACTGCCGGAGCCTTACCAACTTTGGCAAAATCAAATTCTTTTTCTAGTTCAGACATACTAAAAAATTCTCTATCATCTCCTGGATTCCAACCTAAAAAGGCAATAAAATTTACAAAAGCTTCTGGCAAATAACCTTTTTTGACATAATCAACTACAGAAACATCACCATTTCTTTTGGATAATTTTTGTTTTTTTTCATTTATCAACAAAGATAAGTGCGCAAATTGAGGTACTTTCCAACCAAACATGTGATAAAGCACTACATGCTTTGGAGTACTAGGTAACCACTCCTCTGCTCGAATAACATGGGTAATTCCCATCAAATGATCATCTACTACTACAGCAAAGTGATATGTTGGAAACCCATCAGACTTGATAAGTACTTGATCATCAAAAAGTTCATTTTTAAACTCAACTTTTCCTCTTATCATATCTTCCAGCACAGTCAAACCATTATCTGGCATTTTCATTCTAATAACAAATTTTTCATTTTTTGCTAATTTTTGTGCTACTTCGTCTTTACTCAAATTACGACAATATCCATCATAACCTGTGGCATGTTTATTTGCTTCTTGTATAGCCCGCATTTCATCCAATCTTTCTTTACTGCAAAAACAATAATAAGCATTATTTTTTTCTAATAATTCTTTAATATACTTTTGATAAATATCTAATCTTTCTGATTGAATATACGGTCCATTTTCACCTTTTTGAATAATATTATCATTTTCTAAAATTACACCCTCATCAATAACAATATTTACCCAAGCAAAAGAATCTAAAATATTTTTTAGAGATCCTTCCACAAAGCGCTCTCTATCAGTATCTTCAATACGAAGCAAAAACTGACCATTTTTTTTCTTAGCAAAAAGATAAGCAAAAAGAGCTGTACGCAAACTACCAATATGAAGATAGCCAGTTGGACTTGGAGCAAAACGAGATTTAATCATAAAATTAACTTAGATGTGACATTATTATAGCCGCCGAAACAGCTACATTTAGAGATTCAGCTTTTCCTTGACCTGGGATAGTATAACTCTTATCCACAATTTTTTCAATATCTGGACTAATACCATGTGATTCACTACCAAAAATATAAACAACCTTATTCTCTGATTTAATTTTCTTATAATCTTCACCATTTAGATCTAATGCATACAATTTGTATTCATACTCTTTTTTTATTTTTTCTAGTGTTTGAAACAAATTAGCAGTCTTAAAAAAGTTTAAATGAAAAACAGAACCCATAGTACTACGAACAGTTTTGGGATTATAGACATCCACTGTATCAGACGACAACAAAATATTCTTAAAGCCAAACCAATCAGCTGTACGAATAATAGTTCCCAAGTTTCCAGGGTCATTGATATCCTCCAAGCAAATTATTGGACCATCATCAAAGTTATCTAAAGTGCTATTTCTTTGAGCTATTACAGCCAAAATACCTGAAAAAGTTTCAGTGTCTTTTATTTTATCAATATCTTGTCTACCACAATAAGTAACAGCAACACCTTTATTTTCTGCTTTTTTGATTATATCTACAAAATCTTTTTCATCACGTAGTTTGCCGTCTATTACTACAAGTATTACTTCCATTGCAGATGTAAGAGCATCATTTACTCCTTTTAATCCTTCTACTACGAATTCTAATTCTTCTTTACGATTTTTTTTTAATTTTAGCTTGGTTAAGTGTTTTAAGACTGATTTTTCTAGCATATTTTTATTATTTATTGTTGGTTATTTTAAAATAAGTAAAAATTATTGTGGCTTTCAAAATTCTCATAAATCTTTTTGGCTGAATAATAAGTCTATAAAACCATTCTAATCCAAATCTTTGCAAAAATTTGGGAGCACGTTTTATTTTACCAGAAATAAAATCAAATGAACCACCAACACCCATAGCTAATTTTACTTTTGGTAAATTTTGCAAATTTTCATAAATCCACTTTTCCTGTTTGTTGTGTCCAAAAGCTACAAATAAAATACTGGCATTACTCTCATTTATGTTTTTTATAATTTCTTCATTTTTGGACTTATCAAAATCTAAAGAAACTTTGTCTTCTTCTAATTTTAGATCAATTTTCAAACCGGGATTAGAACCAACAATTTTTAATTTTGGAAAACTATTTTGTAATTTTTTTTGTAATTTTTCTAAAACAATATCTGAGCCAGAACCTAGTAAAAAAATTGAATACTTTTCTTGTTCAGCTATTTTACAAATATCTAGCATAAAATCAACTCCAGAAATTACAGTAATTTTTTCTTTGGAAAGAAATTTAATACCATGTCCATCACAAATATTGAGATCAGAATTGTTCAATACTTTACGAAAATAACTATCTTTTCTAGCATCTACCAACATTTCTGGATTAGGGGTAAAGATTTTATATTGACCTTGCAAAACTAAAAAGTTAGACACCAATTCTAGACTTTCTTTTTTGTTTAGTTTACTTATTTTTATACCCAAAATTTTGACACTGTCAAACATATAATTATTTACCATTTAAGTCATAACTTTCTAAAATACTATACTTAGACCCACCAAATTTTGAATCACTTCTAATAATTTCAATTGTTTTAATTTCAAAAACTTTTTTTTCAAAACTTATAGTATCATAACCAAGCATTTGGTGTTCTCCACTATTTCGTCCCAAAGTAATATGTGCTATCCATGGCTGGATCTCTTTTATCAAACCACTTTCTTTGAGAGCAAATACTAAATCCTCTTGTAGAGAAGTAGCCAGTCTTTTCTCCCCTTCTACATGCATGGTAATTATTTTGGACTGAGTTTGACTTGGAAATCCACTCAAATTATTTAACCAAAATTTAAAATCATGATATTTGTTGGCAATAATCAAGACAATCTCTTTTACTTTGGACAATTGTACTTCATTTATCTCACCTAAAAATTCCAAAGTAATATGAAAAGCTTTTGATTTTGTCCAAATGATATGAGCCTTTTTGTTTAGATTCTTCAATTTTGTTTGTATTTCTTTTAATTCTTCTATTATTTCTTCATTTTTTATTCTAAAAGCTATAAATATACGTTGTTTCATAAAAGTTTATTACACAGATACAAAGTTTAATCCGCCCACAGCCCAAGGCGTGCACGGCAAGGCGGACAAGGTTTAATACCTCGTCAGCTTCAGCCAGAGGACTGATCAGCCTTGGGCACGATGCTGCGAGGTAGTTCATTAAAATTGAAAAATAATATATAAGGTAGTCCCCAACTTCTAACGCAACAGTGTTAAGAATTAATTAATTGATTAAAGACCTTGTAGGGTGTGGAGTAGTTCAAAGTTTTTCTCGGGCGTCCATTTAATTGATGTTGTGCTCTTTTCACTTCATATCTGGATACTTTGTAAAAATCTGTGCCTTTGGGAAAATATTGTCTGATTAGTCCGTTGGTGTTTTCGTTGGTACCTCGTTCCCACGGACTACGGGGATGAGCAAAGTAAACTTTTATGCCGGTGATT
>MNVC01000030.1 GCA_001871435.1 Candidatus Magasanikbacteria bacterium CG1_02_32_51 | reverse complement strand
ATAATGTGTTTGCCATTTTTTTCGTGTTTACGAGCTACACCCAAAATGGCCATATTATCGGATTCTGTTCCACCACCAGTAAAAAATATAGTATCTGATAGAGTATGTAAAATCTGGGCAACTATACGTCGAGCATTTTCCAAAGCGCCATTTACTTCACGACCAATAGCATAAAGACCAGAAGGATTGGCATAAAAATCAGAAAAATAAGGTTGCATTTCTTTTACAACTTCTGGAGCTACATAAGTAGTTGCAGCATGGTCAAAATAAACATTTTTTTTATTTTTTGGTTTTTGTGGGAAAGACATATTTTTTTAATTGTCTTTAACAAGATAATCAACAATCAACATATTTGATAAAATTTCATTTAATTTATAATTTAAGTTATTCAAAACTTGTTTAGAAGAACAAGTTTTGGCACGTGGACAAGTATGACCACGAAAACAAGCAGTTACTCCAAAAGGTCCATCAACTGCTTCCATAACTTGTTTTACAGTAATTTTTTTGATATCTTTTAGCAAAAAATAACCACCATACATCCCTCTACTAGAATTGATCAATCCACCACTTTTCAGAGAACGTGCAATACGTTGCAAAAAAAGAAAAGATATGTTATTCTCTATAGAGAATTTCTTAAGACTTAATGGTTTATTTTCACTAGCTTTTGTCAAGGCTACTACTAATTGTATGGCGTAGTCACTTTGTCTATTTATACTGATCATAGATAATAAATAATCCTAATTTTATAGATTTTTATATATATTATACTTAGACGGTATGATATATTATTTTAAAGACTTTGTCAAATTGTGTATTATATGAAAATATTAAGTTACCAAAGCAAAATTATCAAAAAAGAATACCTAAATTCAGATATTTTTCACCTCAAATTAATTAAACCTAATGGTTATACTTTTTTACCAGGTCAGTTTTTGCAAACTATTTTTGTTGACCTTAAAAGATCTTACTCTATTTTTTCCAAACCAAGTGATGAAACTATTGATTTATGCATAAAATTGTTATCAGGCGGAGTAGCTTCAGAAATGTTTAAAAATATTGAAATAGGAGAAGAAATAACCATTTCACAACCTATGGGGCACTTTACTATTCTTGAAGATGACATTGAAAGAACTTACATAGCAACTGGCAGTGGTCTTGCCCCAATAATCTCAATGATTAGAACTTCTTTAGAAGATTATGAACACAAAAGTAAAATATACCTACTATTTGGTTTACGCTATATAGAAAATATTTTTTATCAAAAAGAATTGGAAGCACTTGTTAATAAATATCCAAATTTTAGTTTTGACATCACACTATCTCGCCCAACCACTAGTTGGATAGGTAAAAATGGTAGGGTTAGTGTAAATTTGGCAGAAAAAATTATAGATAAAAAAAATAATCTCTTCTATCTCTGTGGCAGTCCAGAAATGGTCAAGGATGTTCGTAAAATACTTATAGACAACAAGATAGATACAAAAAATATAAAATTTGAAATTTTTTAAGTTTTTTATAAAATATGACAAAACTAAAATTTGGTCTAATTGCCGACGGTAATAGACGCTGGGCAAAGAGTAAAAGTTTGTCAACCATTGAAGGTCATACCCAAGGTTTTCAGACTGTAAAAGATATTGTCTTTGAATATCTATATAATAATGATAAATTTGATACTCTTGTTGTTTATACTTTTTCTACAGAAAATTGGAATAGAAGTCCTTTGGAGGTAAAAAATCTTATGGATCTTTTTGAAAATGTCTGTGATAGCTGGAAAGAAGATATGATTAAAAAACAAGTTAAGGTAATCCATGCTGGTAGAAAAGATCATATTCCAAAATCTCTTACCAAAAAAATTATTGATCTAGAAAATGAAACAAAAAAATTCAAAAAATTTACATTAATTCTCTGCCTTGATTATAGTAGCCATGATGAAATTAGACGTGCTGTCAAAAAAGGTGGAAATAATTTTGAAAAATATCTTGAAGTACCATCTCTAGATCTCATAGTCAGAACTAGTGGCGAACAAAGACTTTCCAACTTCTGTCTCTGGCAAGCGTCTTATAGTGAATTAATTTTTTATGACAAATTTTTACCAGACTTAAACAATAATGATATGGACAAAATTATGGCTGAGTACAAAAGCAGAAATATAAGAAAAGGAAAATAATAAAAAATGCATCATCCAAGTTGTAACCAGCTAGTACAAAATATTGACTTTTTTTTAATATAATACTAAAGTAAATATACTACCAAGTAGGACTAATTACCAAAGCGGTAAAAAGCCCTCAAGTAGCACTCGTTGACAATTCAAACTGGGAGATCAAGATGATTACAAAACTGAGAGATGTTACTACAGGTGATAGTAATGTCATGGGAATACTCAAACAGGTCAGAAGGATAAACTATGATGACATCGAGATCGTCTGGTGTGAAGAGAATGATGAAAAAAAAATCATTCACAAGATGATTTTTGATTGTCATTCTTGGAAATTAAAAATCCTCAGCAACGGCCTTATTTCTGTAACCAAAAAAACTCAAGATGAAACAGACAACAAACCCAATACAACCACGACAATTGTGTTCAAGAAATAACTTCGTAAGGGGGAAAAAATGATTTCCTCGACCAAGCTCACAAAGCCAAGTCGTCAACGAATCATCTGGAATGCGTATCACCAATCGCCTTCCACCCCTTCTTATAAATAGCAAAATGATATTTATAAGAAGTAAAAAAATCAACCTTTTAATCAAGGTTGATTTTTTGTTCCAATAAAATTAGATGAACTACCTCACAGTCCCGATTTAATCGGGAACGAGGTATCAATTGGATTATTTCGTCACCCCTCTCGCGAGAAGGGGGACGAGGAATTAAACCTTGTCCGCCTTGCCGTGCACGCCTTGGGCTGTGGGCGGATTAAAGTGGCAAAGTCAAATTGATATTACTACCAATAACTTGACCACGAGCATTAGTAAAAGCCACAGGCATATCAAAATCCACACCAATTGGTTGTATTTCACCTGTCAACGTTGGAAAATAAATCATTTTATTTTTCTTACCATACTCATAAAGTTCTTTAGTAACTTTGACATCTTGTTCACAATATTTTTTTATTTCATCAATTTTTCCTTCTTTGAACCAAGCAATAGCTTGTAAACCATCAGCACTCTTTTCTATTTGTAAAGTTGCTTTGGCAAGATCATTCAACTTATATCGTCTGCCACTTGTCTCTTTGACAATTTTTAATATATCAAGATGCGGGATAGACATAAGATCACCAGCATAATATTTATTGAGAATTGGCATATCAAAATGTTCACTATTGAATCCTATTATTCTTTCTGCTTTTTCTAGTATTGGCCAGAGCTGTCCAAGTTCATGTTTTTCAAAAGAAGTATATTTGTCAATTTCATATTCATAAATAGAGACAACTGTAACTTCCAGTTTATCAAATTCATGAATATCCCCAATAGTTTCAATATCTAATACTATTTCTTTTGACATAAAAAATTTTATTTAAAATTTAAACTTAATGTTTTTATTTTAATTAACTTTTTTGAATTTTACTTTGAAGACTGGTTCATATTCATTACTATATTTGTCAGTAATACCAATACTCTCCCCTTTTGATATTTTGGCAATAGCAATGTCTGTAAGAACTTCTGTATCAGATTCAATATCAATTTTCAAATCTTCAATCTTAGTAATTTCACTAGCAAATTGTTCTTTGATTGTTTGTTCAACATGTTTTCTTTTTTCACGTAAAGCCTTCATTTGTTCTTGTAATCCTTGATATTCTTGTACACCTTCCAAAGCTTCTTTGAAAGAAGCTTTTATTTCTCTCATCTGTTTTTTTGATTCCTCTATTTTATTGAAAATTTCTTGAATGTCCTGCATAATACTTACTAGTTAAAAGTTAATAAAGTTTGTAAAGTTATAAAGTAAATCACGTAACAAAATGTGATAAATTATTTTTTATTTCATCATCTCACTGTATTTATCTATGACAATCCTAAATTCTTCAAGTTTATCATCAGGAACTGGATCCCCTGCTGGCAAATCAATTTCTAAAGGATTGACCAATACACCATTTTGTTTTATCTGATAATGCAAATGTGCACCAGTAGAATGTCCAGTACTACCAACATAACCAATCACTTCACCTTGAACTACTTTACTGCCAATTTTCAAACCTTTTGTAAAAGCTGACAAATGGGCATATTGAGTAGTATAAGTATCATTGTGGTGAATACTAATAAAATTGCCAAAGCCTATAGTACTCCAACCAACAAAATCTATCGTGCCATCTCCCACAGCCATAACAGGTGTACCAACAGGTGCAGCATAATCAATAGCTAAATGTTTTTGTTTTTGATAATTGATAGGGTCAAAACGAGCATAAGTAAAACCAGAAGTAATACGTTTGAATTCCAATGGTGCTTTTAGAAATTGTTTTTGTAAATTCTCACCTTGCGCACTATAATAGGCTAATTTACCATCACTATCTTCAAATAAATAGGCTGTATATTCTTTGCCATTGTTGACAAATTTTCCAGCTAAAATATTACCATAGACAGCGTCTTGACTATCTCTAGTTCTTTTTTCATAAAGTATTTGAAAACTATCACCTTTTTGGACTTGTACAGAAAAATCAATAGTCCAAGCAAATATATCTGCAAATTCAACTATTACACCTTCTGGTATATTGGCATCAAGACCATCAAGATACATTGAACTATTTATCACGGCACTTTGTTTTACAATTTCTGTAGTGTATTCAATTGGTTTTTTTTCTACTTGAAAAATTCCATCAGCAAGAAAATCAATGTGTACATAATTTTCCTTTCCAATTTCATATTCCAAATAAGCATCTCTACCTCCTTGATCTTTGGCAAGTCGCAAAGGTTGACCAACTTTGATATTAGTAATGTCATAAGTACTAGAAGCAGCGTCAACAATGGCAAGCATCTCACTATAATCAATACCAAAATCAGCCATCACTTTGGCAAAAGTATCATTTTCTCCTATTATATGGGTTTCAACACTGTACTTTGGTTCTTCTTTTATTCCTTTTACTTCCTGTTTTTCAATTTGGATTATAGAATTTTTAGTATTTTTTGTACGTACAAAAAATATAGCTCCAACAGCTATAATCATCAGTAATAACAGTAAGTAAAGTTTTTTCATAATATTTATTAGCTTATATAGTTTACAACTTTTTAATATTTTTGTAAATCATCAAATAAATATGTACAATTGACAATACAAAAAGTACATGATATTATAGCGAAGACTTTTTTATAGTAATAAAAAAATTTTTGTGCTATAATATAGTCTAATACAATTCAAATTCGGCGGTAGCTCAGCGGTAGAGCAACTGGCTGTAAAATATTATGTTGCAGCCTGTAGTGGAAACGCTACAGTGCCAACGGAGTGAACTGTTCTGTCTTATCTATACGATAATAGCAGAGACTACGAGATGAGTTATCTAGTAGACAGGAAACCTGTTTTTCTTTAATTAGAGAATGGTAACCTGCAGCCAAGCCTTAGACTTTAATTTTTTCCAAGTGAAAAGAAGAGTAATAAATTAGAGGTCCTTGTGAAAATGAGGTTATACTTTAAACAGATATTCTAGAAGTTTAAGGAAGGTTCAGAGACTATCCCCTCGTGGGAGTAGGATCCGTCGAAACGGATTCGAAGCGCTCCGCACCCTTAATGCTCCCCGATTTAATCGGGGTTAGTTGCATGGGTGATGAAATAGTCCAGTCTTTTTCGAAAGGAAGAGTAAACTGTAACCAGTGGGTCGTGGGTTCGAGCCCCACTCGCCGAGCCAAATTGTATGTTGCGAGTTTATTGCCTCGGCGCTTCGCGCCTCGGCAGGCAGATTGTATAGTATTTGCCAAGATTTTTTTGGTTCAATCGCCACCTTTTGCGAAAGCAAAACGCGGTTCGAGCCAATTCTT
>MNVC01000031.1 GCA_001871435.1 Candidatus Magasanikbacteria bacterium CG1_02_32_51 | reverse complement strand
AAGGTTTACTAAGGTTAAACATCCTTATACCAACGGTAAAGCTGAACGTGTTATTAGAACTCTAATGGAGATGTGGCATAATAAAACTAAGTTTAATAGTAGAGCTCATAGAAAGACAGAACTTATTAGATTTATTAACTGGTATAATACTGTCAAACCTCATAAAGGTCTAAATAATCTCACACCTTTAGAGCAACTTATTAACTATTTTTATCCTAATGAATTGTAAACAACGCTTTACTTTCTTACAATTAAAACATTTAAAATTGTTTCGAAATTTAAAATTCCTAAATTCAAAATTACAAAAATAGCTTACTTAAAGGCAATGTTAACACATTATCTATGTTTTGGCAAGATGTGAGTATTTGGACAAGTCTGTCTACACCAAGAGCAATACCAGCCGATTTTGGCATTTGACCAACTGCTTCAATAAAGTCCATATCTATTTCATAGACTTTTTTACCCTGTCTTTCACGCTCTTTTTGCTCTTCTTGCAGACGCTTTAATTGTTCTTCTTTGTCAGTAAGCTCAGAAAAAGCATTGGCAAGTTCAAGACCATCTATATATACTTCAAATCTCTGGGCATAATTTGGATTTTCTTCTGAAAGTCTAGAAAGTGAGGCCATCTGGGCAGGATAATTGTAAACTATTACAGCTCCCCTATCTTTTAACTTTGGTTCAATTTCATTTAGAAAAATACGATAAAACAATTCTTCATAACTTTCATCATCTTTCACATTATAATTCTTACTTTTACAAAGCTCCAGCATTTTTTCAGTAGTCAAATATTCATCCAAATCAATAGCAATAGTTTTTTGCCAAAGTTCAATCATACTTATTCGCAAAAATTTGAAATTCGGAAAATTAATTTTTTTTAAAATAAATTCAAAAAGTGACTCAACATCTCCCATCAAATCAAACATATCAGCATTAGTACGATAAAACTCTAGCATAGTAAACTCTGGATTATGAGTACCACCAAAACTTTCTTCATCACGAAAAGTTTTGCCTAAAAAAAAGATATTTGTAAAACCGGCTGCCAACATTTTTTTCATGGTATATTCTGGTGAAGTGTGCAAAAATCCTCTAAAATCTTGTTTTTGTTCATTGTGAAAAATTGTTTCAATAGCTGAAATATTTGGCTCTTGCCCTGGGTATTTGATAAGCAAAGGTGTCTCCACTTCAATAAAATTTTGTGACCAAAAAAACTCACGCACTAGTTTGATTATTTCAAAACGCTTTTCTAGTATTTCTTTATTCTTGGCTATATGAAATATTTGTGACATAAAACACTAAGTTATTCTAAAAAAATATTTTTTATAAAGATGTTTTTATTTTAGAAAGATTCTGAAACAAGTTCAGAATGACGCCAATTCGTCACCCTGTCCTGATTTTATCGAGATCATAGTCTTTTTTATATAAAGATGTTTTTTGTAAGAAAGATGTCGAAACAAGTTCGGCATGACGATAATCCGTCATCCTGAATTTATTTCAGGATCTTTCTCAAGATAAATATATTTATTTAGATAAATATAGTAAAGATAAAATAAACCACTTTAATATTATAAAGACAGACTAGTTATCAATATATTAACTAAAAAAATATTCTAACTTATGAAAGATTATGATCCGTCGGCTGACGGACAGGATGACGATACTATTTTCCACTTCCAAATTCCTCATCCCTATCAAAACAAACTTTCTACTTTATAAACTATTTGCTATAATATACTTGTTTACAGAATAAATCAAATCTTAAAAGAATATCTATGGATTATCTATATTTTACAGGTCAATTATTACTCGCTATTGTATTAGGTGGTACCTTAGGTTGGCAAAGAATAGCTATCGGCAAAATGGCTGGTCCACGAACTTATGCTTTGGTTTCTGCAGGTTCAACACTTTTTACTATACTATCAATAAACGCTTTCAATAGCTTGGACACAGGTAGAGTAGCATCTCAAATTGTTGTTGGTATTGGTTTCTTAGGTGTTGGTGTTATTATTCATCAACATAAACATGGTGAGAATGTGGTAGTAGGACTCACAACTGCCGCCGGACTCTGGGCAGTAGCTGCAGTTGGTATGGCTATTGGTGTAGGCTGGATTTGGGAAAGTGTTATTGCCTCATTTTTATTTTTAATAGTTTTGTTATTCAATGAAAAGAAGTTTATAAAGAAATAAGTCCGTAAAGTCTATAAAGTCACCACATTATGACAATTGAAAAATTTGAAGACATTATTGCTTGGCAAAAAGCCAAAGAATTGACTTTATCTGCATACAAAGACTTTAAACTAAAAAATAATCTCATTGTCGACTTTAAGGACTTTATGGACTTTCGACTTTATAGACTATAACACTTATGAAAATATACACTAGAGCTGGTGACAAAGGACAAACAACTTTGCTCGGTGGCAAAAGAGTTGCCAAAAATTGTCTAGAAATGGACGCCATTGGTGAAATAGACGAGCTAAATAGTACTCTTGGCTTATTGATTTCTTATTTACAAAAAAAACAGACAAAAGAACTAAAAATTTTGATCAACATCCAAAATAATCTCTTCAATATTGGGGCTTCTCTGGCAGCAGTCCAAACAAAACTTACAAATATCCCAAAAATAAAAAAGACTGCCACAGACAAATTGGAAAAATACATAGATGACATGAGTGAACAGCTCCCTATACTTAATCAATTCATTTTACCAGGTGGTTCTATTGTTGCTTCTCTGGCTTTTCAGGCCAGAGCAATTTGTCGCCGTGCTGAGAGAGTTATAGTTGATCTAAATAGCAAGTACAAACTAGACAAAAATATTCTGATATTTATAAACAGACTTAGTGATTTTTTGTTTATGCTAGGAAGGTATTTCAATCAGCAAAATAATGTTGAGGAAATTACTTGGAAGAAATAAAGCTATAAAATCGTCATCCCGAGCGTAGAGAGTGAGGAACGAACGAACGGAGCCTCCGCCCAAGGCGGATGCGCCTTGGGCGCAGAGTAATCCCCCTCATTTGTAAGTAAACAATAATACCATGAGAGGAGATCCCTCGACTTCATTTCATTCACTATCGTTCATTCATTCCGCTCGGGATGACGGTTAAAGATGATCCCTTAAGAAGTGATGATTGTCCTTCTATCACGATTTTATCGGGATCAGAATCTTTCATAAGTTATGAATATTTTTTTAATTAATATATTAATAACTAATCTTTCTTTATAATATTTATCTAAATAAATATGTTTATCTTGAGAAAGATTCTGAAACAAGTTCAGAATGACACCAATTTGTCATCCTGAATTTATTTCAGGATCTTTCTAAAATAAAAACGTCTTTATATAAAAAAGACCCTGAAATAAATTCAGGGTGACGAATCTGACGGATTTGTTTAAGTATATTTATATTATTTTTTTTCTTTCCTGCCAATAATCTTCTTCAACTTAGTGTAATCTTTTTTTACCACTTCTTTGGCTGGTGGCAAATCATTTTTGCGAGGCTCGCCTTTGGTGGACATAGAAAAAAAGTTCAAAGAATAATCAAACAATCCTTTGTCTATCTTGTAACGACGACAAGAAACAGGACAATCTAGTGACATATCTAATTTAACTTTGCCAAACTCAGACAATTTTTTGGAGAGATCCATATCCTCTCCAAAACGAAGATTTTCATCAAAACCTGTTGTCTGCTTATAAACAGAATTTTTGAAAGTCATATTATTTCCCATTGGACCTTGAGTTTTCCGAGAAATTACTACTGCAAAAAACCACAAAAATCGATGCACAAAAATTCTTAAAAAATTTTTCCAAAATGGAGCATCATAAAAATACATTTGTCCACCAATACAGACTAAATCAATATCTTTTTCAAACCTTTTCAACACTTCTCCCAAATAATTGACTGGCAAATGAGTATCAGCATCAATATGCAAAACATACTTACCTTTGGCAATTGCGGTACCAGCTTTACGTGCTGCTCCCACACCCTGCCTAGTTTCCAAAATTACTTTTACACCACAATCTCTAGCTATCTGTACTGTTTTGTCATCAGAATTATTATCAGCAACAATAATTTCTGACACAAAATTTGAAGATGCCTTCTTCGCACAATCTAGACAAGACTTGATATTTTTCTCTTCGTTGTAAGCAGGAATTACAATAGAAAACAACATTTCTTTATTTTCAATCATATCATATGTCATCAGACTAAATTTTTATTATTTATAATTCATTTACCTCTTCGGGGTAATCCCCCGAAGATTATTATCCATGGGATTACCCATATCAGGATTATCTATCTGATAAAGACTATCCTGAAAAGACTTGTAAACAAAATTTGTAATACTATAAGACGCCAAAATAATAAATAATCCTATAGCACTATAGAGCATTATTTTACTAGCACTGGTAACTTTGGTGGCATCTCCAGACGAAGTCATGTAGAGAAAGCCACCATAAATAAGATAGACAGTTGCCAAAAGACCAACAAAACCCAAAAATATTTTTATAATTCTCGCTACCACAATCCTGACATCGGCTGGAGCACTAATTTTTGAACCTTTTTCAAAAGCATTATTTTGAGAATTTATATTATCAATTACTTTGGTACTAGTAACAGCAGACACAAAACTAAATGGTAACAAAAATCCCAAAATGATAAGTAAAATAAAAAATTGGCTTTTCTTCATATTTATTGGCGAATTTCTTGACTTACATTTTGCTGTATTCTAGTACCCACAAAATTAGTAATACTATACGATAATAAAATAAGCAACAAACCTATAATAGCCCCTGCCATTATTTTTTTGGATTTGGTCAATTTGGTTTCTTCACCATTGGAAGTAATCATCAAATATCCAGCATAGACAAAGAGAAATATAGCAAAACTGCCTAGTAGTCCTAAGAAAATTTTTATTATTTTAGCGACAATGATTCTAATGTCAGTCTGATTACCAGTTATACCAGCACTATCAGCTCCAGCACGCAACTGTTCAAGAGCACTTCCTTTGGTACTAGTCACTGCCAATACAAAATTGCTATTGGTAGTCAGACCAAGAATAAAAAATAGAAACAGGAATAATATCAGCCAGAGGCTGTTCAGCCTTTGGCTGAAACTAAAAAAAATTTTCATAACTAAACAAATATCGGCCAGAGGCTGATCAGCCTCTGGCTGAAACTATATATATCTACATATGACAAAGTCTGATTCAATACTCGTGGCACCACAAAATTAGTAATACTATAAGCTGCCAAAGTAACAATAAGTCCAATAATAGAAGCAGTAATAACCTTTTTGGCTTTGTCAATCTTGGGTTCATCTCCTCTAGCAACCATCCAAGTATAGCCAGCATAGACCATCAAGACAGTAAATATTACACCAACCACAGACAAAATCATGTTGATTGCTACACCAATATTTTTTGATAAAGACGTATCAGTAGTATTCTTGTCATAGCCACCTTTTTCAGCTGCATTTTCCAAAATATCTTTACCCAAATCAAGAGCCAAAGTCTGTGGTACAAAAGCCACAAAGGAAAATAATATGACAAAACTAAGAAAAAAATATTTCATAAAATTAATTTAGCTTACCAGTAACAAATTTGGTAATAGCATAAGCACTAACAGTAATAAATAGACCAATGATAGTGGCAATAATAATACTACGAGCCTTTTCTGTCTTGGTATCATCTCCTCTAGCGGTCATCCACAAAACACCAGCATAAATCATAAGTACCAAAAATATAATACCAACCAAACTCAAAATAGCAGCAATAGCCGTACCAGCTATATTTCCCAAATTGTCTTCAGTAATTCCAGCTTTATCAGCTACAGTCTTCAAGGGAACTTTTGAATCCCTAATACTTAGAGCAAAAACTGGTACTACAAAAAAAGAAACCATGGCAATACTTATCAAGAAGTGTAATATTATTTTTTTCATAATTAGGAGAGAAAAATTATCTTTATTATTACTCCTCCCCTAGTAGGGGAAGAATATTTGACTAACTACCAATTATCTTATTCTGGATAAAGACTGTCACGGCATAAGAGGCAAGTAAAATTATTAGACCAAGCACAGCAGCAATCATCGTGTTTCTAGCTTTATCAACACTTTCGGCCTTATCACGAGCTGTCATCCAACGCACTCCAGCATAGACCATCAAGCCAAAAAATAATAAACCAACAGCTACAAACAACATTTTTACTGTATCTCCTATCACACTAGGCAAATCGCCTTTATCAATACCGGTCTTTTGGGATACGGTATTTAGGGCAGAAGTAGCATCATTCAAAGTCTTTTTGGCATAGACATTGGTAAAAGACAATAAACTTACCACTATAAAAAAACTAGTTACCAAAAATTTACGCATAAACTATCTTAATAATTATTGATGTTATTTATAAGTACAACCACTTCCACCACTGATAGATTGTATGTCTATCCTAGTTGCACATTCTTCGGACGAATAATCAAAAAATTTTTCTCCTCCACCAAGGACAGCTACATCATTTTCATTTGTGCAATAACAACCCACTGGACTCACACTTACTTCATTACTTTTACAAGTAGCA
The DNA here is from genome assembly GCA_001871435.1 of Candidatus Magasanikbacteria bacterium CG1_02_32_51. GTDB lineage: Bacteria > Patescibacteriota > Patescibacteriia > Magasanikbacterales > UBA922 > UBA1557. The sequence goes on along the minus strand of MNVC01000031.1, from coordinate 2,312 downwards.
ATGAAATCATAAGGTACTTCACCAGTAGGACAATCTCCTGTGACTTGATGACAAGTCCCACCTGTAGGTAAACACCATTTTTGTGGTGCTGGATCTGAATTAGCAACCTCACATTTCTTAGTAGAAGAATTACAATTCAATGAAGCTAAACATTCATTTCCATTAGGGCACAGAGAACCTACTACCCCTGTTCCTGTTCTCGTACAAGAACTTGTACCAGGAAAAGAAGGATCAGGTGCACAAGTCCAACCACTCTCTACTGTACAATCTATTTTACACCCATTTCCAATATTACCATTATCATCACAAGGCTCACCAGAATCAAGAACACCATTTCCACAATTTACATCAATCTGTAGAGGACCACCACGTGGCGTACTCGGTCCCCCCGATCCACTAATCACATTACTAAAAACAAAATTAGTGATAGCATAAGCAGCTAAGATAATCACTATGCCAATTGTGGCAGCAATAATAGTATCCAGAGCCTTGGCAGTATTTTCAGGCTTGCCACGAGCAGTCATCCAAGTAATACCACCATAAAGCATCAGACCAAAAAACAAGATAGAAATAAGAGACAAAGCTGAACCAATGACATTACCTAATATTGAAGCCAAGTCTTTGGTCATTGGCAGACCAGCTGACTGAGCCGTAGCATCTAGACCATAATTAGAATCAGCTTGCACAAATTTTGGCACAAAAAATAACAGAGCAGATACTGCTACAAAAAATCCACTGAGAACTAACAAAATTTTCTTGTTTTTCATAATATTTTTTTCAAAAAACTAATAGTAATAATAAGAACCAGTAGGATATACATTCCCGGTAGTAGCCTCAAACAAACTGGCAGAGACATAGCGGGTAATAGCAAAAGCCATAAGGATAATAACTAGACCAATTATGGCCGAAAAAATAATTTTACGAGCTTTATCAACTTTTGTTTGTTCGCCACCAGATGTCATCCAGAGAAATCCGGAATAGATGATGAGTACAGTAGCTATTATACCAAGCAAACCAAGACTGACATTTATAATTTTTACAATAATAATACGAGGATCAGCATCACTAAGACCTGAACTTTCCTTCACACAGTCTAGACCAAGCGGATCATCTTTTCTATCACAAGTTGGGATATTGGCTGCGAAAGCCTGATAACCAAATAATAAAAAAGAGAAAATAAACAAAAAAACTATTAAACTTTGCCAGATTTTTTTGTTTTTCATAATTATTTTTCTAAAGAATAAAAGATAATTTTCCAAAATTTTTTTCAAAAAACATAACTTGTATTCTTCAAAAATATATTTCCAGAGCAGAATACTTTTGGAAAAAGTATCTGCTCTGAAAGTAATATTTATTCAACTGGAGTAAAATCTTTAACATTGGTAGCAGAACCCAAATTATTGATAGCAAATTTGGCGATGGCCCAAGCACTAAGGATAATAGCCAGACCAATAATACCAGAGAAAATCCATTTGCGAGCATCTCCTACTTTGGTATCATCACCGCCAGATGTCATCCATTTGAAACCACCTATTAGTACTACTACTACAGCAATAATACCAAGTAAACTAAGGGCAATGTTGATAACTTTTACAGCAGTAACACGCAAATCTGAAGTACCAAGAGCTATTTGACCACCAGTTGTATCTCCATCTTCTATTATATTGACCCCTAGAGGATCAAGAACAGGATCTGCCCCCTTTGCTAAACTTGGTGATAGCACAAGCCCTAAAGCTAATACAAAAATAATAGAAAGAATAGTTTTGTATTTTGCTAATTTATATAACAATTTCATGTGTATCACCCCCCTTCATCTTCAAAAGATTTTTTAACATAATTTAAGATTAAATTTGATTGACATCAAAACCTGATAAAATCAAACTAATTATAACATATAACTAGAAAAAATAACAATAATCAATTTCTACTATGTTAGACGAGACATAGTGGTATATTTTGGTTGTGTAATAATGTTAGTCTGCCACGGTAGGGACAGGTCTAGACCTGTCCCTACGAATGTTGCAAATGAATTTGATATTGAATAAAGTAATTTGTAAGTAAGTAAAGCGTTGTTTACAATTCATTAGGATAAAAATAGTTAATAAGTTGCTCTAAAGGTGTGAGATTATTTAGACCTTTATGAGGTTTGACAGTATTATACCAGTTAATAAATCTAATAAGTTCTGTCTTTCTATGAGCTCTACTATTAAACTTAGTTTTATTATGCCACATCTCCATTAGAGTTCTAATAACACGTTCAGCTTTACCGTTGGTATAAGGATGTTTAACCTTAGTAAACCTTTGTTCAATCT
>MNVC01000046.1 GCA_001871435.1 Candidatus Magasanikbacteria bacterium CG1_02_32_51 | reverse complement strand
CGCTTTACACCCAATAAATCCGGATAACGCTTGGGGCCCTCGTATTACCGCTGCTGCTGGCACAGAGTTAGCACCCTCTTATTCATGTGGTACCGTCACAAATTCTTCCCACATAAAAGTAGTTTACACCCCGAAGGGCGTCTTCCTACACGCGGCGTCGCTCCATCACACTTTCGTGCATTGTGGAATATTCTTGACTGCAGCCTCCCGTAGGAGTCTGGGCCGTTCTCAGTCCCAGTGAGCCGGGTCACGCTCTCACGCCCGGTACTGATCATTGCCTTGGTGAGCCATTACCTCACCAACTAGCTAATCAGACATAGGCCCCTCTCTGAGCCAAAAAGTTTACATAAAAAAACTTTATATCTCTTTATGACTATCGGGTATTAATCCATCTTTCGATGAGCTATCCCCGACTCAGAGGTAGGTTACCAATGTGTTACTCTCCCGTTTGCCGGTCCGTACTTACCCGAAGGTAAGCCGTCCCTCGACTTGCATGCCTTAGACACGCCGCCAGCGTTCATCCTGAGCCAGGATCAAACTCTCAAATTAAATGAGGTTTTCAGCCTACCAATAACTTCAATAAAAAAATAATCGACAGGATCTCCGCCATAGGCGGATCAGCCTTTGGCTGAAAACTCTCAAATTAAATGAATAATAAATTATTCATTATAGCGTTGCTTCACAGCAACAAAGAGTTGATTCCTCTAACTTAATAGAGGTTAAATATTTGACTGACTCTAAAAATAGACTTGGTACATCCCTATCTAGGGATGTATTTGGTTTTTTGTCACATTTGTATTGTGAATCATATCTTATACTATCGAGTATAAATATAAATACATTTCTTATACAATCTTCTAAAAAGATTATATAAAACCTTACCGATCACGATTCTTAACACTAATCAGTACAACTAGTGTTTCGTGATTGGTTGTTGTAAATTGTAATGAACATCTCTTCTATAAAAAAAAGAGAAACCTGTTTGCATTTTGATATAATATCCAAATGCAATTTAGTTACTCTTTCTCGTCCTAGTATCTCTATCAATAATTTAGACTTGGGATGAGTTAAATTGTCGTGTTCAATCGCTTGCACATAATACACAATTTTAAGATATGTGTCAAGTAGATGATAATGCACAATTTGGGGATAAGTCTGAGAACTACACTTTAATGGAAATCTTACTCAAAAAAGCCCATAACAAAGAGTTTAATTTTAAAGACAAATACGTCTTAATTTTCAATTTAAAAATTTTAAATTTTCAAACAATTTTTGAATGTTTTAATTTTGAAAAGATTAAAATTAGGAGTAGCAAACGTAAGTTTGCTAGTAGCTATAATTTAGTAATTATTAAATAAAAGCAAACTTACGTTTGCTACTCCTTGTTGTTTATACAAACTTTCAACTTTTCTGCCAAAAGCGGATCCACTTTGCTGCACACGCCTTTATGTTTCAATTTTGAAATTTATTTGAAATTTGGATTTTGTTATTTGGAATTTTTTTTCCTCCACTCCTCTATTTTCTTATGATCTCCTGAGAGCAAAACATCTGGCACTTTCCAACCTTTGTAATCTGCTGGTTTGGTATATTGTGGATACTCCCCTTGCGAACTAGAAAAAGTTTCATCTTTGGTAGAATCAATATTTCCAAGCACCCCAGGAATTAATCTGGCAACAGCTTCAATTATTGTAAGCGCTCCAAGCTCTCCACCAGCCAAAACATAAGGCCCAATAGAAATTTCTTCATCAATCATATGATCAGTCACCCGCTGATCAATACCTTCATAACGTCCACAGATAAAAGTAATTTCATCAAGTTTGGAAAATTTTTCAGCTATTTTTTGATCAAATTGTGTACCACGTGGAGAAAGAAGAATAGTTCTTTTCTTATTTTTCAAACTCCCATTGAATACTTTTTTTATTTTTGTTAGACCATCTACTTTAGCAAATGGAATAGCATCAATACTTTTGAGAGCTCTGTAAATCGGTTCGGCACCAAGTATCATACCAGGTCCCCCACCATAAGGTGTATCATCTACTTTGTTGTGCTTATCAAGTGTAAAATCACGAAGATTTATTGCCTTGATTTTTATTGCTCCAGCTTTTTGTCCACGACCAAGAATACTTTCATTGGAGTATGAAGTGATAATATCAGGGAAAATTGTGATGACGTTGAATTGCATGTGATTGAAAAGCCTGAAAGGCTTGAAATGCTTAAAAGGCATAAAAAGCCACTAACACAAACATATAATAAACTAATTTTAGAGAAAAATCAACTATAAAAAAAGACAACCATTATTCAATGATTGCCTTTTAAGCCTTTTCCGCCCAAGGCGAACCCGCCTTGGGCGGGCTAGCCTTTTATCTTACTTTCTTTTGCCATCAATAATTTCTTGTTCAATATTCTTTGGGCATTCCCCATATCTCAAGAATTCCATAGAAGAAGAAGCACGTCCCTGAGTCATAGAACGAAGAGATGTAGTATAACCAAACATACTTGAAAGAGGTACAACAGCATGAATAACTTTGGCACTGCCTCTATCAGTCATTTCTTCAATTTGTCCACGTTTGGCAGACAAGTCACCAATAACATCTCCCATATATTCTTCAGGAGTAACAACTTCTACTTTCATCAAGGGTTCAAGAACAACTGGATCTGCTTTTTTGACAGCAGCAGCAAAAGCCATACTACCAGCAAGTTTGAAAGCAATTTCAGAAGAGTCAACTTCATGATAACTTCCATCAAATACAGTAGCCTTGATATCTAATAAAGGATAACCAGCAATAACACCTTTGTCCATAGTTTCTTTGACACCTTTTTGGATAGGAGTGATATATTCTTTTGGAATAGAACCACCTTTGATTTCATCAACGAATTCAAAACCAGCACCACCTTCACGAGGTTCAATACGAAGCCAACAATGACCATATTGACCACGACCACCAGATTGTTTGATATATTTGCCTTCAGCTTCTGCTGATTTTCTAATAGTTTCTTTGTAAGCTACTTGAGGAGTACCAACTTGAGCTTCAACTTTGAATTCACGTCTCATACGATCGACGATGATATCAAGATGAAGCTCTCCCATACCAGAGATAATAGTTTGTAAAGTTTCATTATCAGTATGGACTCTAAATGTAGGATCTTCTTCGGCAAGTTTTTGTAAAGCCAAACTCATTTTTTCAGCATCTTGTTTGGTAGCCGGTTCAATAGCAACAGATATTACTGGCTCTGGAAAAGTTATTCTTTCCAAAACAACAGGGTGATCTTCATCACACAAAGTGTCTCCAGTTGTAGTTTCTTTTAGACCAATCGCAGCAGCAATTTCTCCAGCAAATACTTCATCTACTTCTTCACGAGTATTAGCATGAAGACGTACAATACGACCAATACGTTCTTTTTTACCTGAAGTTGTATTCAAAACATAACTACCAGCCTTGAGAAAACCAGAATAAACTCGAAAGAAAGTAAGTTTACCAACAAAGGGATCAGTAGCAATCTTGAAAGCTAAACCAGCAAAAGGAGCATTATCTTCAGTTTTGATTTCAATTTTCTTTTCTTCATCATCTGGATCAATACCAAACAGTATAGGTACATCAAGTGGAGATGGCAAATAAGCAACCACTGCATCAAGAGCAATTTGTACACCAATATTTTGTAAAGCTGTTCCACACAATACTGGATAAATTTCATCTCGTAAGACCAAAGTACGAATACCTTTTTTGATTTCATCAATAGTCATTGATTCACCATTCAAATATTTGTTCATCAATTCTTCATTGGCCTCAGCTACTGCTTCCATAAGAATAGCTCTATATTTGATTACTTGATCTTTCATATCAGCAGGTATTTCAATTTCTACAATAGTCATACCATGATCGCCTTCAAATTTGTAAGCTTTTTCTGCTATTATATCTATTACTCCACCAAAAGTGGCTTCACTACCAATTGGTAATTGAATAGCAATTGCTTTTGGAGATAAACGATCTCTAATTGATTTCAAACTCATAAAAAAATCAGCACCCATTTTGTCCATTTTGTTGATAAAACAAATACGAGGTACACGATATTTGTCAGCTTGACGCCAAACTGTTTCAGATTGAGGTTCTACACCTTGTGAACCATCAAAAACAGCAATAACACCATCAAGTACACGCAAAGAACGTTCTACTTCTACAGTAAAGTCCACATGACCAGGAGTATCAATAATATTGATACGATGATCTTGCCAAAAACAAGTGGTAGCAGCCGAAGTGATAGTAATACCACGTTCTTTTTCTTGTTCCATCCAATCCATAGTAGCTTCACCTTCATGTACTTCACCAATTTTGTGTTTTTTTCCAGTATAAAAAAGAACTCGCTCAGTAAAAGTAGTTTTACCAGCATCAATATGTGCCATGATACCAATATTACGTATCCTTTCTAGAGGATAATCTCTATCCATAAAATTTAAAATTAAATTATTAATAGTTGTAATTGTTCTAAATGTTGTATTACTTCGTTTGTTGTAATTGAATTATCATTTACAACATTTTCAACAGTTACAACATCTACAACAATATTTATCTACTAAATCTTGCAAAATGAGCAAAGGCTTTGTTGGCATCAGCCATCCTATGAATATCTTCTTTTTTCTTTATAGCACCACCAATACCTTCCATGATATCTTTGAATTCAGCAGCTAATTTTACTTTCATAGAAGCACCTTTTCTAGCTTTGGCAGCAATAATAATCCAACGAAAAGCCAAAGCACTTTGTCTATTACCAGAAACTGGCATAGGTACTTGATAATTTGCACCACCAACACGACGAGAACGTACTTCTACTTGTGGTTTGACAGCTTCTACTACTTGTTCAAACATTTTCAAACTATCACTTTTTTTATCTTTGTTTAAAAGATCCAAAGCACCATATACAATAGCTTGAGCAGCAGATTTTTTTCCACCAGTCATAACAAAGTTGATAAACTTAGTCAAAAGTTCACTCTGATATATAGGATCTGGAAGAAGTAAATGTTTTTGAGCTCTTTTTCCTCTCATAAAATTAGTTATTAATTGTTGTAATTGTTATAGATGTTATATCGTTAAAACTTGTTATAATTGTTGTTTGAATAATATTTTGATAAATAAAATCATTTACAACAACTTCAACATTTACGACATTAAAACATTATTAATTATTTTTTTACTTTAGGTCTCTTAGTACCATATATAGAACGACTTCTATTACGACCATCTATACCTTGAGTATCATAAACACCACGGACAATATGATAACGTACACCAGGTAAATCTTTTACACGACCACCACGAATAAGCACAATAGAATGCTCTTGCAATTTGTGTCCTTCACCAGGAATATAAGCAATAATTTCAGCTCCATTTGATAAACGAACCTTAGCAACTTTACGTAAAGCTGAGTTAGGTTTCTTTGGGGTAGCAGTATACACTTTTGTACAAACACCACGTTTGAAAGGACTACCTCTACGCAGAGTTGTCTTTTTGTGATGCAAACTGTCCCAGGTAAATTGCATAGCAGGAGAAGCAGATTTCTTTTTCTGACTTGTTCTACCTTTACGCAATACTTGATTCATTGTTGGCATAATCTAAGAATGCTTACGAGGCTTACCCCGCCCGAGGCGGGTCCGCCTAGGGCGGAGAGGCTTACCAAACATTGTGATATGTTTAGTAAACTACGCAAACTGTTAATAAAATCCTCCGAAGCTCTGTGAAACAAGAGCATAGGATGGAATAAAAAAATTCCCGTTTCTGGGAATCAATTTTAGAAAATATAGTTTTTCTGTAAAAAATATATCTCCAAAGCGTTGATCCCTGTTTACAGGGACGTCTTCTCCCGATTGAATCGGGATACTACGTCTGGTTGTCCTGTCTATAAGGACGTGGATAATATATACTATTTGGAATTATTTGTCAAGCTCGCGTACAGGATTGTAAAGGCTAAATAGAAATGTCATAGTAGCTGGCAAAATAGAAATGTCATACCCTGCCTAAATGGCCTTATTTAGCAACCACTAAAACTGGTTGTTTTTTAGTGAATAAAAATGGTTTTCTCCAAGGGTGATTGGCTGGTGGTTTCCAACTAGTTGATGGCTTGGTAGTTAAAGCCACGAGCTTAACATCAATCTCTTTTTTAGGTCTGGCTGGTAAGCAGAAATAACTTAAATAATGGTCTCTAATGGATATTTTTACCTCTCCATTTA
>MNVC01000036.1 GCA_001871435.1 Candidatus Magasanikbacteria bacterium CG1_02_32_51 | reverse complement strand
AGTTCGGTAAGAGGCAAGGGTAAACTATCCAAACGTGGCTCAAAAACTATGCGTTACTTTTTATTCCAATCCGCATGGGGTGTCATGATGCACAATGAAAAATACAAAGAATACTACCAAAAGAAAAGACAAGAAGGAAAGCATTATTATACTTGTCTTTCAGCCATTGCGAGAAAACTGCTTTGTGAAATATATCATAATTTGAAAGAGCATCCGTATGTTATCAGTTGATCGACTTGTCCACAGGTATTATTTGACTTCAGTATACGAGATGAGATACAATAAGTTGTAAGATATAATAGCGTTGTTTACACTTTTGAGATAAACTAATGAATTGTAAACAACGCTTTACTTTCTTACAAATAAGATGAGATACATTGTGGTAATTCCACAATATATGTTATAATTTAATGAAGAACTCATAGCAAGTTTCTCTTAAACATCATTCGTAAATTCATTATTAATTCATTAATTTAATTAAAAAATATGGTTTTTCTAAAAAGAGTAGGTTTATTTTCATTAGGCATTTTGGCAGTTTTTTCATTTATTTCATTGATTCCTAGAGAAGTTAATGCAGACTCTAGTCCTGTATTAACAAAGTTTGCAATAGCGTCTAGGATACTACACGCAGATACCTTTGGTTCAGAGATTGTATGGTTGGATAATGGAACAATTAAGTACTATGATGTAAGTACAAATTATACTATAGATGTGGCAACTGTAAGCGATTTTTATGGTGTGGCAGTTTTTTCAAAGACTATTTTGTGGGCTGATAAAGAAGCTAATGATTACGTAGTTTACTCGTATAATGTTTTAACAGGTAGTAAAAAACAAATTGCAAATCTTTCACAAGTTGGTCCTTTGGAGGAAGGGGCTAGTAAGATATCAGTCAGTGAATTTGTAAGTCCTACTTTTTTTGTATATAAAGTAGAAAGTGGTGCTTGGGGGAATATGTATAAACAATTTAATGTGACAGAAAGTAAAGCCTATGGTGCCAAGGATCTGGATGGCAATGCAGTGATAGGTGACGGCCAGGAATATTTCAAAAAAGATTCTGACAGTAAATTACAATATTATTATGCAAATGGTTATTTTGGTACCTCACCAACAAAGGTTTTGATTGCACATTCTGGAGTTGAAAATTTTATTGATGAGCTACGTATAAAAGATGTGTCAACTGGGGTAATCACAGATTTGAAAAATGGTATTAATTTTAAAGGGTCATTCCAAAATGGAAAATTAAATTCAGAAAGAGCTGTTTTTAGTAGATATAATGATGGCACTGATGCCTACGGTTATTACGTATTGGATTTGAAAACTGGAAATGAGAAAAAATTAGTCGGACTTACAAGTAGTTTTATGAATACGCCACCTGTTGGTGCTTTTGAAGAAGTGGATTGGATAGGCTCAGATGCTTTGTGGAGAGAAATAAAAAGTGATGGTAAATATTATTATCATTATAGTGCAGTGACTGATTCACAATGTTTTGTGGGAAAAGATTTTTATTTTTTTGATGGTGATACTTTTTCATGGGGCAAAATGACAGACAAATATTATTTTTTGCAAGATAAAATGGGAAATTTGTACGCCCAACCATTGATATGTACAAGTGAAACAAGTCAAGCTAATTCTGTTGTAGATGACACTGGTAAACTTATAAAGATGCAAGGTAATCCGTCTGTATATTATCTGAGTAAAAATGGTAAACGTTATGTTTTTCCTGATTATGGTGTGTATGGATCGTGGTATTCAAATTTTCTTAGTGTAAAGACTATTATACCAAGTGAGATGTACCAAATTCAGATTGGTGGTAATGTCACTTATAAACCAGGTACACTTATAAAAATTACCACTGATCCAAAGGTATATGCTGTTGATAAGGGTGGTGTGCTTAGGTGGATAAAATCAGAAACCATAGCAAAAAGTTTATATGGGAATGATTGGGGAAGAAGGGTAAAAGATGTTATGGATTTCCTATTTGTAAATTATACCTTTGGTAATTCAATTAATTCTGTAAGTGATTATGTTCCTAGTAATTCTGCTAATGGATCTCCTACTATAGATATTGACAAAGGACTATAAGAACATAAAACAATAATCCTCGGACAAAGACGAGGATTATTTTTTTATATTAATGTTTTTGATATTAACAATTGACAAAAAATACTATAATGGTATTATTTAAGTAGTTCTTTTGACTTTTTAGTTATTATACTATTTATCCCTTATTTGAGGGCTTTTTGTGCTTCCAAATAGACTATACAGTCTACAGACAACAGACTGTGGACAGAACTTTAGTCAGTAGTCTGTTGTGTGTAGGCTTATTGGTTTTGAGGTGTGTATTTTTATTTATTTAATTTTGACTGTAAGAAAATTTTATTTTAAGAAACGTCTATGCAAGACAAAATAATTATTCGTGGGGCTCGCGAGCATAATTTGAAGAATATTTCTCTTGAGTTGCCTCGGAACAAAATGATTGTATTTACGGGACTGTCTGGATCAGGCAAGTCCAGTCTTGCGTTTGATACTATTTTTGCTGAAGGTCAACGCAGGTATGTGGAGAGTTTGTCGGCTTACGCTAGACAATTTCTTGGTGGTATGCAAAAACCAGATGTTGATGAAATAGACGGTCTTAGTCCAGCCATATCTATTGATCAAAGAGCTCATAGTGCTAATCCAAGATCTACAGTGGCGACGATTACTGAGATTTATGATTATTTGCGTGTACTCTATGCACGTATTGGTGAACCATATTGTCCAGTTTGTGGAACTAAGATTGAAAAAATGGCGGTTGATGAAATCAATTCCCGTATTCTTGTTAATTTGAAAAAACAAAAGAAATCCTCAGAAATTATAATTTTGTCGCCAATAGTGCGTGGTCGCAAAGGGGAGTATTATCAGATGCTCTATGATATGTATAATTCTGGTTTTCTTGAGGTACGTGTAGATAATAAAATGTATTCTCTCAAAGAAAGAATTATTTTAACAAAAAATAAAAAACACACAATTGAAATTGTGGTAGATAAAATTGTTTGTGATCCAAAAAAATTGTTAGATGTCAAACAAAGATTAGGAGAAGCAGTAGAGACAGCCATAGATTTGTCTGATGGTCTTTGTGAAATTATTTATGATACCAAAACAGAAGATGTCTATAGTACAGAGTATTCTTGTCCAAAAGATGGCTTTAGTTTTCCGGAGATTGAACCACGTCTTTTTTCTTTCAACAGTCCTTATGGTTATTGTAGCTATTGTACTGGTCTTGGTACCAAAGAACTTTTTAGTGAAGATGTTTGTCCAAAATGTGCAGGAAAGCGTCTCAATGAAAATGCCCTTAGTGTCAAAATTGAAACAAAAAATATTTGGGAAGTAACTTCGTTTACTATTGGTGAAGCCAAAGTTTTTTTTGAAAATTTGATAGAAAGTTTGGTAGAAAATAAATTGGCAATTGCTTCAGCAGCCCTAAACGAGATTAATAATCGTCTTTCTTTTTTGAATAACGTTGGTTTGCATTATATTACACTTAATCGTCGGGCTGGTACTTTGTCTGGTGGGGAAGCTCAGCGCATTAGATTGGCTTCTCAAGTTGGACAACAATTGGTAGGGGCGTTATATGTTCTAGATGAACCAACTATTGGTTTGCATCAGAGAGATAATGATAAGCTGGTATCTACTTTGCGTGAATTGTGTGACAAAGGAAATACAATTATTGTTGTTGAGCATGATGAAGATACAATTCTAATTAGTGATTGGATTGTGGACATTGGTCCAAAAGCTGGTGTACATGGTGGAGAAATTGTTTTTTCTGGTCCACTGTCTGTCATTCTGAGCGGAGCGAAGAATCTTTCGAAGAATTCAATTGGTGGTAATACAAAAAATAGTTTGATAAAGTCGTCTGGTGGTAAGAAAGATCCTTCAGCCGTCCTTTCGGCGGCTCAGGATGACACCTTTAACTGTAAAGTTTACGGCAATGCCGAAGATTCTCTTACTGGAAAATATTTGCGTGGCGAAGAAAAAATTCCAGTACCACAAGACAGAAGAAAAGTAGATGGGCACACTCCAAAAATAAAAATAAAAGGAGCTACAGAAAATAATTTGAAAAATATCAATGTTGAAATTCCTTTGCGTAGGTTCATTTGTCTTACAGGTGTGTCTGGTTCCGGTAAGTCTACTCTTATGCACAAAATTTTGTATCGTGGAATTGCTAATCGTCTTAATCACGTTAATAAAAGAATTGGTGATCATAGAGAAATATTGAATACTGAATATATTGATAAAATAATTAAGATTGATCAAAAACCAATTGGGCGTACGCCTCGTAGTAATCCTGCTACTTACACTGGTACATGGGGTTCTATTCGTGAAATTTTTGCGAGTACAGTAGAAGCGCGTGTTCGTGGCTACAAGGTTGGTAGATTCAGTTTCAATCGTCCTGGTGGTCGTTGTGAAAATTGTGAAGGGAAGGGAAAATTAACAATAGAAATGCATTTCTTACCAAATGTGGAAATTGATTGTGATGTTTGTAAAGGTAGGAGATTCAATCAAGAAACTTTAGAAGTTCATTATAAAAATAAAAGCATTGCTGATGTTTTGAATATGACAATTGAGAAAGCTGAAGAATTTTTTGTAGATATCCCTCAAATTTTTGATAAATTAAAAATGTTGAATAGTGTTGGTCTTGATTATTTGAAACTTGGACAATCAGCTACAACTCTTTCCGGTGGCGAAGCCCAGAGAATAAAGTTGTCCAAAGAACTTGCTAAACGTAACACCACTAAAACACTTTATTTGTTGGATGAACCAACAACGGGTCTTCATTATGATGATGTGAAGAAATTGGTTGGTGTTTTGCAAAGTTTGGTTTCCAAAGGAAATACTGTCATGGTTATTGAACACAATCTTGATGTGATAAAATGTGCTGATTGGATAATTGATCTTGGTCCCGAAGGTGGTGACAAAGGTGGTGAAGTTGTGGCTTGTGGTACACCAGAAGAAGTGTCTTTGAAATCCACCATGAGCTATACTGGAAAGTATTTGAAACGTTTTCTTGAATAGTATATTCTTAAATTGTAAGAATGTTAAAATATCTGAGTAAATCATTAAACGATTAAATTGTCCCACTGTTCCATTGACCCACTGACAATGGGGCAGTGAGACAATGGAACAATTTTGTATTATTATAATTATTTGCTTGAAATTAGTTATTATGTTTATAAAATTGCTCAATAAAGTTCGACAATTTCCAACTGAACCTGGCATCTATTTATTCTACAACAAAAATAAAGAGTTAATTTATATTGGGAAAGCAACATCTCTGCGCAATCGTGTGCAGAGTTATTTTCGTGGTGCTCGCTCGATGCGTCCAATAGAACAAATGATGCACGAAGTGGTAGATATCAAAATCAAAGAAACTGATTCAGTTTTAGAAGCGGTGATTCTAGAATCAAACTATATTAAGAAATATTTACCGAAGTATAATGTTGAAGGTAAGGACGATAGGAGTTGGAATTACGTGGTAATTAGTGATGATTTGTTTCCGAGAGTTTATACAGTTAGACAACATGAACTGGATCAGCAGAATAAGCAAAGTAAGCAGAATATGCAGATTAAGTATTTGTTTGGACCATATCCTGAACTTAAAACTCGTGAGATGATGAGGTTGTTGAATAGATTATTCTTTATTTCTACCTGTAAGCCTTGTGAGTCTGGTAAGCCTTGTAGGCCTTGTATGTATTATCAGATTGGGCAATGTTTGGGAGTTTGTACAGGAGAAGTTAGTTCACATGAATATAAAAGCAAAGTAATTTTGCCATTAGTAACTTTTCTTCGTGGTGGTAAGAAAACATTGATAAAAAATCTAGAGATAAAAATGAGAAGGGCTTCTAAACAAGAAGACTTCGAAGAAGCGGGGCGTCTACGAAATCAGATTAGTTCTTTGTTAAAAATTCATGATATTGCTCTACTCAATAAATCTTTTGTTGAAGACAGTTTTAAAATTCATCCCGATTTTATCGGGACTAGATTCAAAATTTCTCGTATAGAGGGTTATGATATATCTAATCTTGGTACGACTGGTAAAGTTGGAAGTATGGTCGTCTTTGATGATCTTGAAGCTCAGAAAAAAGATTATAGAAAATTCAAAATAAGAAGTGTGGAAGGACAAAGTGATGTAGATTGTCTGAAAGAAGTATTGGAAAGACGTCTTAAACATACGGAGTGGACTTATCCAGATGTTTTTCTGATTGATGGTGGCAAACCGCAGGTGAATGCTGCAATGCAAATATTACACAAAAACAATATCAAGATTCCGTTAGTTGGGATTGCCAAAGGTCCAGAGCGTAAGAGAAATGATTTTATTTTTGGAGTGAAAGATAGAGAGTTTATTAAGTTTGTAAATGATAATCAAGATTTGCTTATCAAAGTGAGAGATGAAGCTCATCGGTTTGCGATTACTTTTCAGAGAAGTCTTAGAAAATTAAAACATTAAAACAGTTTGAAAGAGCTATTTTTATTTATTAATTATTTTAAAAACTTTTCTAAAACTTTCTCTATTATTTTCGTATTTTAACAACCTTAGGGCTTCTTCAAAATCACACCATTTTTTTTCTTCATGTTCATCGGAAAGTACTACTTCTGTTTTTTTATTTACTTCGACAGCAAAGACATATTCTTTTATTCTTCCGTGAATTTCAATATCAAATTCGAAATAGTGTACTTTATTTATAAAATTTAAATAATTTTTTATTTGTGTTTCTTCCATCAATTCTCTTTTTGCCGCATCTTCTAGTGTTTCATCATCATTTGCTCCACCAGTAATTGGTTGCCAGAATTCACCACGTGATTCTATTCTTTTTAGTAACAAAAATAATGGTTGATTATTTTTTATTTTATAAACAATGATTTCTACCTGAGCAATTCTTTTTGACATAAAATTTTAATTTTACTTATTATATAAAATATTATATACCAAATTCAAAATAAATATTAGCAAGTTTTAGCCATTTTTTTTGTTAACTGTGGATATACAGTGGATAAATGGCTTGAAATGGTTGAAAGGATTAACAAAGTGGTGTATAATGGTTTCAAGTGGTAAAAAGTGGGGAAGAATAAAAAAGATAATGTTCATTACAAAAGATTAATAAATAAAAAATATATAAAATGCTTGTCTATATATTTTTACTTAATTTTTTTTAAAAAGATTAGTTTATTAGTGTTAAGATTCGTGTTCCTATGTTTATCGGAGAATATTCACACAACTTAGATGATAAAGGACGACTTGCTGTCCCAAAGAAATTTCGGACAGAGTTGTCAAAAGGTGCGGTGGTAACAAAAGGTTTGGATAACTGTCTATTTTTGTACACCAAATTAGAATGGAAAATTTTGGCAGATAAACTTGCCAACTTGCCATTTTCACAAGCCAATAGTAGAGCCTTCGCTCGTCTGATGCTTGCTGGAGCTATGGATGTAGATATTGACAAACAAGGTCGTGTTGTATTGCCAGATTATCTTCGTAATTTTGCTGGTCTCAAAAAGGAAATAATTGTAGCCGGTCTGTACAACCGTCTAGAATTGTGGGATCAGAAGAATTGGGAAGATTATAAGAAAAATACAGAAAGTAAAAGCAATCAAATTGCTGAACAAATGTTTGAACTGGGTGTATAGTTGATTGTTTTAAAAATTTGAGCTTGAATAGTTTGGAGCATTGGAATTTAAATTTATCCAGTGACTACAGTCAACAGACTACAGCCTACAGTTAATCTGTAGTCCGTAGTCTGTGGTCCGTAGTCTGTCGACCACAATATGAGACACGTACCTGTATTACTAAATGAAGTTCTTGAAAATTTGCAACTAAAAAATGGTAGCAATGTTATTGATTGTACATTGGGTGATGCAGGACATGCTGAAAAAATTCTGGAATTGATTGGTCCAAATGGTAAATTGCTCGGGATTGATGTTGATGCTGAAGCTATACTTCGTACTAAACAATTTTTGTATAAGTTTGATAAGCGAGTAGTTTTTGCTAGAGACAATTTTGAAAATTTGGAAAAAATAGTAAAAGAAAAAAAGTTTGAAAATATAACTGGAATATTGATGGATTATGGTTGGTCTAGTCCACAGTTTGAAGAACGTGGTCGGGGATTTAGCTTCCTAAAAACTGATGAGCCACTAGATATGCGTTATGATACTTATCTCAAGTGTATGCATGAAGTGTCCAATCCACCAATGTCAATAGATGGTAAACCACTTTATGGACCATGTAGTGCAGCTGAGTTACTAGATTTGAAAGATTATGGAGGACTAGAAGAAATGTTTCGTAAATATGGAGAAGAAAGTTTGAGCAAAGAAATCGCGCAGGCAATTGTTGAAAAAAGAAAAGATTATACGATTGAGAGCGTAGGAGATTTGGTAAATATAGTGTTGCAAGTTTATAGAAAGAAATTGAAGACAGACAAAGAAATTCCTTGGATAGGTGGATTACATCCAGCTACCAAAGTCTTTCAAGCCTTGCGAATTGCAGTCAATGATGAACTAGGGGTGATAGAAAGAGTTTTACCACAGGCGATAGAGGTATTGCAAAGTGGTGGTAGACTTGTGACAATCACTTTTCATTCTATTGAAGATTCAATTGTCAAACATTATTTCAAATCACAAAATAATAAAACAATTAATATAATCACTAAAAAACCTGTCATTTGTAGTGAGGAAGAACGAGAAAATAATCCTCGTGCGCGTAGCGCCAAATTACGGGTAGTGGAAAAAATATAAATATGAACTCCTACCTAGAAAAAAAACAAACTTTACGTGAAAAAAAAGAAGACTTAAATAAATTATTTTTGAGTACCTCTTTCCGTATTTCAGTTGGTATTTTTATTCTTATTTTTGGTGTGTTGTATATCTTGAGAACTACTTCCGTTTCTACCAAAGGTTATATAATAAGTGAGTTGGAAAGAGAAGTGGCTACATTAGAATATGAAAATAGAAAAATGGATGTAGAAGTAGCAAAATTGAAATCCATGCAAAGTTTGCAAGATAGAATTTCCAAAACAGATTTGGTATCTGTGGTTGATGTTGATTATCTAAATATTCTAGATGGTTCAGTGGCTGTAAGATAATGAGTTGAAAGTTCACAAAGTTCATAAAGTTTTTAAAGTAAAAAGTATTCACGTAGCAAATATGTTACGTGTTTTTGTTTTTTGTGGTATAATTAAATAAATTAAATTTTTGATTTAAGTTTTTATCTTTTATTTATGTTTATATTGTTGTTACAACGAATGTTGATGGAGTTGATATTAGATATTTTTTATTTTCCTATTTGGTGGTACACAGACGGTGCAAGAAGAGCACTTATATTTTTTGTAGGTATGATAAGAGAGGTCAATGTTATGATGTCTCCTGGTCTGTGGCTCAAAAATATTTTTGTGCCAATGTATGGACAATATGATTTACAAGGACGTTTGATGAGTGTTTTGATGCGTTTTTTCAATATTATCTTTAGAACAATTGGTCTTTTGATTTGGGTGATTTTGGCGATTGCCTTATTTTTTGTCTGGGTTTTGTTGCCAATGGTGGTCTTGTATTTTGTGACTGATTCTCTAATATCTTTAGTTCAAATTAAAAAATAATTTTTTTCTAGAAATATTTTGATTATGTTTTTTGCTAAAAATAAAAAAATAGATTTTATAGTTTGTGACAAATGTCATGGTACTGGTTTTTTGCAGTTTCATAATTGTCCAAATTGTAAAAAAAATAATGCAGGTTTTTTTTATAATAATCTTTTTGTTTATTTTGGACAGTCTTTGACATTTTATAATATCCAATTGCACCAAGCACGAAAAATTTTGAATTTTGTGAGAATTTTATTGGCTCTAGTATTTTGGTTAGGTTTTTGGTCTTTATTTGTATATAGTGTTTGGCATACTGACAAAAATATAGACAAGATTTTCACTGCTTCTTTTTGGTTTGATAATAAAGAAAAAATACATTTTTTGTTTTGGTTTGGTTTTGTATCTCTTGGATATTTGTTTTATAGATTGACTGTCCAAAATATTGTAAAAGAAAAAATAGATTACAATTTTTTGAAAAAAAATATTATTAAAGATGATATTTCAGTTACTGATTGGTTAAACATCAAAAAAATTTCACACAAAGACAAATTTGATTTGAATAATTTTTTGACTGAAAATACCAAAGAAGTTTTGCAAAAGAGCTTTTTACTTGCCAAAGATAATAACAATTCTGAAATTACTTCTTTGCATATTTTTTATACATTACTTTCTTCCGATGAAATCATTGGAATTTTTGTGCGTTTGGGTATTTCAATAAAGTCTTTGCAGGCACGTGTTGGTTCTCTTTTGAAAAAAACAAAAAATACAATTGATGCTAATAACAAATATTTTGGTGATGATTTTTGGCAAATTATTTTTAATACTTTTGATATAACTGCAAATTTCAAAGATAGTGCTATTCGTACCAGTGAGTTGTTGTTAGCCACAGTGCGTCAATCTGAAAGTTTGCAAGAAATTCTTTATGATTTGGAAGTAGAAAATCAAAAATTAAACAACGTCGTAGAATGGGTAAGAATGAATGAATATCTTTTTGATGAATATCACAAGCTTAGAAGAGCAGCTAGTAGTGTAAATAAATATGGTATGGATAAGGCTTTGACTTCTGTAGCTACACCATTCATGAATAATTATAGCAAAGATCTTACTCTCTATGCTAAATATGGCCATTTGTCTCAATGTGTAGCTAGAGAAAAAGAGATTGAGGAAATTTTTAATATTATAGAAGCTGGTAGCAAAAATGTAATTTTGGTTGGTGAACATGGTGTTGGTAAAATGGCTATTATTGAAGGTATCGTCCAAAAAATGATTTCAGGCGAAGCACCAAAAAAATTGTTGGATAAAAGATTTGTACAGATTTCTACTTCAACACTTTTGGCTGGTACGACTGTCTCTGGAGCTCAACAAAGACTTATCAAAATTATGAATGAGGTCTCCTATGCCAAAAATATTATTTTGTTTATCAATAATATTCATGATTTGATGGGTATGTCTCTAAATCAAGGTGAAGAAAGTCTAGATGTCTCAGAAACTTTGGCAGAATATCTTAGTGATGGAAATTTTACGATGTTTGCTACAACTTTGCCCGAAGGTTATAATCGTCATATTGTAAATAGTGAAATTGGTACGGTCTTTACCAAAGTAAGTATTAGTGAAATGAATGAAAATCAAGCCATAAGTGTTTTGGAGTCAAAAGCTGGTGAAATAGAATATAAAAATAAAATATTTTTTTCGTATGATTCTTTATTTAAGTGTGTTACACTTGCAGATAAATTTTTCTTTGATCAAAATCTACCAGCTAGTGCTATTTCACTTTTGTCAGAGGTTGGTAATTTTGTCAAAAATAAAAAAGGACAAAATATTTTGGTATCTGGTGAAGATGTAGCTCAAGTAGTAGCCAATAAGACTGGTGTACTTGTAGCAAGTATTACCGAAGATGAGTCAGATAAATTGTTACGTCTAGAACAAGAAATGCACAAACGTGTAATTGGACAAGATCTAGCTGTAGAGCTGGTAGCCAATGCTCTGCGTCGTGCTAGAGCAGAGGTAAGATCACAAAAACGTCCAATAGCCAGTTTTCTTTTTCTTGGTCCGACTGGTGTCGGCAAAACAGAATTAGCCAAAACTATTGCGGAAGTATATTTTGGTGGTGAAGATAGAATGATTAGAATGGACATGAGTGAATATCAAGATAGTAGTAGTATTTATCAGATGATTGGTCAACCTGGTCAACAGGGAACTGGCTTATTGACTGAAGCTGTTAGACAAAAGCCTTTTTCACTTGTACTTTTGGATGAACTTGAAAAAGCAAACAAAAATGTTCTCAATTTATTTTTACAAGTTTTTGATGATGGTCGCTTGACTGATAGTGTGGGACGGGTAATAGATTTTACTAATACTATTATTATTGCTACTTCCAATGCTGGAACTAGTTATGTTCAATCACAAATGAATGATGGTGTGGACTTAGATGTTATTAAAGACCATTTGATTCATGGTGAACTGATGCAATATTACCGTTCTGAATTTTTGAATCGTTTTGATGGTATAGTATTATTTAGAGCTTTGAATCGAGAAGAAATAAAACAAATTGCTAGCTTGATGCTCAAAGGAGTTGCCAAAGATTTGGAGGCTAGAGGAGTGGAACTTCGTGTAGAAGATGCTGCTCTTGAAGCTCTTGTTGATGTTGGTTTTGATGCTGAATTTGGGGCTAGACCAATGCGTCGGGCTATTCAAGATAAAGTAGAAAATCAATTGGCTGAACTTATTTTGCAAAATAAGTTACAAAGACGTGATACTATTATTTTGGGTGAGACTTGTCAGATTAGAGTAGAACATGGTTAGCATTGATTTCACATCTGCCTGCCGGTAGACAGGGATTAAAAAAATACACTGGTAAAACAAACTTTTTACAAAGTTTGTTTTATATTTTATGAGTATTGATTTATAACTAAATTCTGTTATAATATCTGCGGTTTATAAAAGAAAATCAATTATGCAAAATCAAGAATTTAGAAAGAAAATTGAAAATTACCTATATATTTATGAACATCCTAGCAGATTAGCACTGTCAAAAAAATATCCAAAATTACAAAAACCAATTATTTTTGTTCGTCATCTTTTGAGGAATATTCAAAATTTTTTTGATTGGCGTTTACAAACCATAAAAAGTGTTAAATATTTTGAAAACATAATAGTTCGTCATCAATCTCTGTTGCGTCGTAAACTAGGAGTAAGTGATCCGCGTTTACAAGAACAAAAGATAATCAATCTAAGGCAAGCAATAAAGAAATTGGATGGTGTTATTATTCCACCAAGAAAAATATTTTCTTTGTGGAAAATTATAGGTAAACCTAAATATAAAACTGGGTATGTAGATGGGATGTTACTTTCAGGTGGAGAAGTTAGTGAGGGTTTGGGTGGTGGTTTGTGCCAGTTGTCAAATTTTTTGTATTGGATTTTGCTTCACGCACAAACTAAGATAATAGAACGTCATCATCATTCCAAAGATGTTTTTCCGGATTCTAGTCGTACTTTGCCATTTGGTAGTGGAGCAACTATTTTTTATAATTTTGTGGATTTGAAAGTAAAAAATGTTTCAAAATTTTCTTTACAAATAAAAATTTGGTTGACTAATGAACATCTAAAAGGACAAATATTGAGTAGTGGTAAAATAGTAGAAAAAATACATATTTTTGAAAAAAATCATTTATTTATTAAAAAAGGTAATAAATATTTTCGTTACAATGAAATATTTAGAGAAATACAAATTGATGGTAAAGTAGTAAAGACTGAAGAAGTGACTACTAATTTTGCGCCAGTTATTTATAAAGTTGATAAAGAATATTTACAAAAAAATAATTTTGAAGTTTGGGATTATACAAGATTACATTAATTTTAGAGGTTAGTTTGTTTTTTGTACATTTTTTGTTATACTTTGTTTAGAAATTCATATGATTATGTATCTATTTTATTTTAGCTTTACTTTTGTTGTTTCTGTGACAACAACTTTTTTGGTGGCGATGCTTATGAGGAAACTACAGATAGTAGACAAAGCTGGTAAAGAAAAAAGAAAAATACACAAAAAAACAATTGCCCTTGGTGGTGGACTAACTATTTTTTTTAGTTTTTTTTTGTCAGTCTTCCTGACTTGGTTTTTTACTGATAATTTTAGTTATCAAATAGTTGGGCGTAATTTGTTAGGATTATTTTTTGGAGCTTTGATTTTGGTGATTGGTGGAATTTTGGATGATAAATATGTACTTAGACCAAAAATACAAATAGTTTTTCCTATTTTGGCAACTTTGGTTATTATTTTTTCGGGTATTGGTCCTCATATTATTTCCAATCCCTTTGGAGGAATTATTAGACTTGATTTTTGGCAAATTAATTTTGGTAGTTTGGGGACTTTTGTAGTCATGGCTGATTTGTTAGTTTTTTTTTGGCTTATGGGTATGATGTTTACCACCAAGTTTCTGGATGGTCTTGATGGTTTGGTTTCTGGTATTATAAGTATTGGCGCCTTGGTACTTTTCTTTTTTTCTTTACAAACACAATGGTATCAGCCTGATGTGGCCATACTCTCTGTCATTTTGGTTGGTGCTACTTTGGGATTTTTGGTTTGGAATTGGTTTCCAGCAAAAATTTTTCTTGGTGAAGGTGGTAGTTTGTTAACAGGATTTTTACTTGGCAGTCTAGCTATAATTTCTGGTGGAAAATTGGCTATTACTCTTCTGGTAATGGCTGTTCCTATTTTGGATGTGGCACGGGTAATTATCAAACGTATTAAAAATAAAAAACCAATTTATATTGGTGACAATGAACATTTGCACTTTCGTCTATTGGAAAGTGGACTAAGTCAAAAACAAGCGGTATTATTATTATATAGTATTTCATTTTTGTTTGGTTTGTCGGCTTTGTTTTTACAAAGTAAACAAAAATTGTTTGCTTTAGTTTTTCTTTTTGTGGTGATGTTGCTTTTGGGTATTTGGTTTAGTAAGAAGAAATTGAAAAATGTGAAATGAGGAACGTGGAACGGGGAATGTAATTGATTCAGATTATTTAAAAACTGTTTATTATTGTTTGTTATCTATTTACTAATGTTATGAAGAAGCAAAACAATTTCAAATATTATTTTTTTATAATTTTTATATCAATGGCGATATTCTTATTTTTTTGGCAGAGATTTCATTGGCCAAAAGCAGTAGTATCTTTGAAAGGAGAAAATTTACAAGTATTGATAGCTAATAGTATTTATCGTCAACAAAAAGGTCTGGGTGGTAGAGCTAGTATTTCACCTTATGATGGTATGATTTTTCCTTTTTCTACATTGGATAGACATGCTTTTATAATGCGAGATATGAATTTTCCTATAGATATTATTTGGCTTAAAAAAGGAGAAATAGTGGATTATGCTCCAAATGTAGAGATAGAGCCAAATCATAGTGAAGAAACTTATATCCGTTATACACCACGTACTGATGATGATATGGTTCTTGAATTGCCAGCTGGCTGGGCTCAGGCCCATGATCTCAAAATTGGGGACAAAATGACCCTTGTGGAGGATTAGTCTTGACTTATTCTTCTCAATTTAGTATAATATCCACGTTTCCTAAAAACAATTTTAGCTTAGCAAAGTCTTTTATCAAGACAATAATAATAAATTTTTAAAAACAAAAATATGTTTGCAGTCATTCAAACTGGTGGAAAGCAATATCTTGTCAAAGATGGTGATCTCCTAAAAGTTGAAAAATTAGAAGTTGAAGTTGGTAAAGAGGTCATTTTTGATGAGGTTTTGATGCTTGCCAATGAAGATGGTACTGATGTCCAAATCGGCAAACCTTATCTAGAAGGTGTGAATATTGTGGCGATGTGTGAAGAACAAGGAAAAAATAGAACAGTTCGTGTAGTAAAGTATAAACGTAAAATACGTTACAAAAAAGTTCATGGTCATAGACAACGTTTTACCAAGATCAAAGTGAAAGAAGTAAAATAATAAATAGTTCGTAGCCAATAGCCAAAAGTTCATAAATTTGGAAAATAAAAAAACCGCCTATAAGCGGTTTTTTTTGTGTTTGTGCAAGACCATCCTCGTTATAAATACAATTTGTTATATCCATAACGAGTTGGGACGATCTTGCGATTGTACCCTCCTCAGATGTCTGTCACTTGTTTCTTATGTCAACACCAATTTTGATGTTGACAGATACCCCAAGATCTTTCAGAGTTTGAATGATCCGCATCAGTGTTGATACTTTTGAGCTTGGAAATGAATCGTTTTGCATTTTTAGCTCAATATTCACTTGGTAGGTTTCGTAGGTCAGGAAGCGGATGTTTGGAAAGCATTTTTGTAATTCCTCCCGGTTTTGGCAACCCATAAGTCTAGACAGCTGTTCTGCGTGTTGGTCCTGAATAGGAGTACGACCGTTTAGAATCTTGCTTACATGACTTGGAGAAATTTTCAACTTTTTGGCAATCTCACTTTGTTTTGTCACGATGTGTATCTCCTAATGGTTTTGGTAAAAACACCAGCTAATCTTTATCATATTTTCTTTTTTATGTCAAGCCTCTGTACAAAAAAATATTGTCTTTGTATAAACAATATTTTTTCTTTATATTAGGTCAGTTTGAAGTTCTATTTTTTAAGGCACTTGATAAAGTAATTTCGTCAGCATATTGCAAGTCACTGCCCATTGGTAAGCCTCGGGCGAGGCGGGTAACTTTCATTTCTGGTTTTAATTTTTTGATTTGTCTTTCCAAATACATCATGGTAGTTTCACCATTGATATCTGGATTTAGTGCCAAAATTACTTCATCTATTTCATTTTTATGTAGTCTGGTCATTAGTTCATTTATTTTTAGAAATTTACTAATATTTTCATCATCAGGTTTCAATGTACCGCGCAGGATATGATAAACGCCAGTAAATTCTTTGGTTTTTTCAATAGTTTCTCTATCTTGTGGTTGCGATACGACGCAAATGACTTTGTGATCGCGTTTGGTATCAATACAGAAATTACAAGGACTAATATCTGAGAAGTCCCAACACACTTCACAGCTTTTGATATTTTCTATCAATTCTTTGAGGGCTATTGTCAATTCAGCCACATCTTTCTTACCAGATTTGAGTAAATAAAAAACAAAGCGTTCAGCTGTGCGGTGGCCAACACTAGGGAGATGTGAAAACGCATGGATTAAGTTTTGGATTGGTTTTGAATACATGGAATTTGAAATAAAATTCCTCCCCTATTAGGGGAGGCTAGGTGGGGTCTTTTGTATAATTAAACGTTTTGTTCAAAGATGGACCCCCTCTAACTCCCCCTAATAGGGGGAGAAATCATTAACTAAGTCCTGGTATGTTAGGAAGTCCACCCATTTCTTTCATCTTCATGGCCATGACGCGTTGCATTTTTTTGAGAGCATCAGAGTGAGCATCTTTGAAAGAAGATTCTAATTTTGTTTTTTTATCAACTTCTAGCATATCTTCAGAAACATTAACAGCTGTGATTTCTAGATTTCCATTCATAGTCAATTCTACGCCGTTTGATTTGGTAGTGATACTTTCTTGTGCAAGTTTGCTTTGCATTTCTTTGGCTTGATTACGAAGATCTTTAAATTGTTTTAGTTTATTGAACATAGTTATTTCGTTAATCCCGAGCTTAGCGAGGGATCTGTAGGCCCTGCTGACTTGGTTTTTATAAATTATTTATACAGAGTGATAAATTGGTACCTGTAGTTCCTTCTAATATTTTATCATTTTGTTTACTTTTGGTTTTCATAAGTTGTATCTGTATCAAGATTTTTGAAAGAAGTACGAGCTTCATCAAAAAATGTTCTGACCATACCTGTTGGACCATTTCTATGTTTAGCAATGTGGATTTCAGCAATATTTCTTTCATCTGGTGAGATATCTTCCAGACGATAATTTCTATCAGCTGCTTTACGATAGAGAAACATTACAATATCAGCATCCTGTTCTATACTACCAGATTCACGTAAATGTGACAACTTTGGAATAGCTGGTTTGCTTTGTTCTACAGCACGAGAAAGTTGAGAAAGAGCAATTACTGGTATGTTTAGTTCACGAGCGATTCCTTTTAAGTTTCTGCTAATGACAGCAACTTCTTGTACACGATTATTACTATTTTTGTCATTGTGTGATTCCATAAGTTGCATATAGTCAATGATAATCATACCTAGTCCATGTTCAGCTTGCAGACGTCTAGCTTTGGTTCTAATCTGCATGACATTGTTGCCAGGTGTATCATCAATATAAATTGGTGCTTCGGATAGTACCCCCATAGCATGTCCAATGCGAGGGAAATCATCACTATCTGGTTTGTCTGATAGATTACCTGTTCTCATTTTCCACAAATCAATTCCAGCTTCAGCACAGAGCATTCTATCTACCAATTGTTCTTTGCTCATTTCTAGTGAAAAGAATCCAACAGGTACTTGGTATTTTGTGGCAGCGTGTCTCGCAATATCTAGGGCAAAAGAAGTCTTACCCACAGATGGACGAGCAGCCAAAATAATTAAATCAGATTTTTGAAAGCCAGCTAGTAATTCATCTAGTTTTTTGATGCCACTTGGTACACCACGCAATTTGCCTTTTTCTTTGTGTAGTTCATCAATACGTTCAAAGGCAGTACTCAAAACACCACGGATAGAAACAAAAGTTTGTTTGCTTTGTTTTTGAGTAATAGAGTAGATTTGTTGTTGAGCTTGATCCAAAAGTTGTTCTACATCGTCAGTATCTTCTTGATAACCAAGTTTGGCTATTTCATTGGCAGAGTTTAATAGTTGTCTCAATGTAGATTTTCTTTTGATAATTTCAGCATATTGTTGGATATGTGAAGCTGTGGGTACAGAGTTGGACAATTCTATCAAATAACTTTTACCACCACAACTTTCTAGTAGTTTTTTTTCTTCTAGTCTATTGGCTACAGTCAAGACATCTAGTGGTTCATTTTTTTGGTACAGTTCTAACATTATTTCATAAATAAAAAAATGAGAACGTTTATAAAAATCTGTTTCATTTATTATATCAGAAATTTTTAACATGGCATCTTTGTCAATCAAAATAGAACCCAAAAGTGATTTTTCGGCTTCAATATTTTGAGGTGGTATTTTTTCTATAGCAGTGATATCAGACATAAAATGCGTATATAATGTGGATATAAAATTTGTTAGTTCCTGTATATTACCGTAGATTTGATTTCAATACAAGCTAAAAAATATTGTTTTGGTGTATATTTTGTGCTTAATTTGTTAACAATATTTGGTATTTGTCTAAAAGCTGTTGTTTTTTTGCTAGGTTATGATAATATTAGTTTTATGGTATAATTTAAAAAAGTTTAAATATTGTATTTTTATGAAGATTTGTCTGATACACAATTTGTATGAACCATATGCTAGAGGGGGAGCCGAACAAGTAGTCAAAATAACTATTGATTTTTTGTTGTCCAAAGGCCATAAAGTAGTACTTATTACTTCTACTCCAAACCAAGCAGAAATTGTTGAAAAAAATAATTTGAAAATTTATTATTTAAAGCAAAAAAACATTTTTTTATATTTTGATTTGCATCAACACAATTTTGTTTGCAAATTTATTTGGCATATTTTTGATATGTTTAATTTCTTTATTGCTACAAAAGTAAAAAATATTTTGAAAAAAGAAAAACCAGAAGTGGTACATACACACAATTTGATGGGTTTGAGTTTTCTTATCCCACAAACAATCAAAAAATTAGAAATAAAACATATCCATACTGTCCACGATGTACAGCTTGTTGAGCCTAGTGGAATTATTCTAAAAGCAAAAGAAAAAACTTGGAGATACAATGGTTGGTTTATTAAGATACATATTTTGTTGATGGAAAAACTAGTTGGCTCACCAGATATTGTCATTTCACCTTCACAATTTTTATTAAATTTTTATAAAGAAAAAGGTTTTTTTGAAAATTCAAAATTCAAATTATTAATTAATCCTTTGACTTTTAATCTTGTAAATAATTTTGGTAAAGAAAAACATGAGGGATTTAATTTTCTTTATTTGGGACAGATTGAAAAACACAAAGGAATTTTTGAATTAGTGAAAGTTTTTAAAAATATAAAAAATGCTAAGTTACATATAGTAGGTGATGGCTCACAATTGGAGGAATTGAAAAAACAATTTCAGAATTTTGATAATGTAAAATTTTACGGACGAATTGGTAGAGAAGATTTGCCAGAAATATTTGCCAAAATTGATGTTACAATTTTTCCTTCAATTTGTTATGAGAATTATCCAACAGTAATTTTTGAAAGTTTTTGTTTTGCTGTGCCAGTACTTGCTAGTAATCATTCTTCTTTGTCTGAGTTTATAAAAGTAGGGGAAAATGGTTGGCTTTTTGATATGGAAAAAGAAAATGATTTGGCAGAAAAAATGCAGTGGTGTCTAGAAAACAAAACAGAAATCAAAATGATTTCTGAGAATTTTGATATTGATGCTTTGAAGAAAAATAGTGATAATTATTTTGTAGAGTTAGAAAATTTGTACAAGTAATTATTATTTCAAAATATACTCATAGACCCATACTCTGCCATCATCTAGTTCCCACCAATTGTCAGCATCTATTTTGGCATCATCGCGAATTTGTCCAGCTGGGCTCCAATAGTCAGTATGGATAAAATAAGCTTTTTTGACGCCGGCAAATTTCATAGCATCTTCCATTGCTTGTCTTTGGACTTTGACAACATAAGCCATTTGTCTAAAATATTGATAGAGTGGTCCACCTGTTGGGATAGAATAAAAATATTGTAAACCTTGTGAAGTTGATAAATAACCATCAAAACCAAATTCTACCAAGGCAGCCGTAGCAACAGCTTGGTTAGTAAGAACTATATAATCTTTTTGATTATTATTTCTGTCAGCAATAAATTTGACAGCAATCAAATCGGCTTTTCTCAAGTTTTGTCCAGTGTAGATTGAAATATTGTCACGAGTTGGGTAAGTAAAAAACCAAGAAAGCAAAAGTAGCAAGCCCAAAAAAATAGACACAATTATTTGCCAGTTTATTTTGTGTTTTAATATTATAAATATTTCTCTAAGTGCAATAACAAAAAAAGGTAAAAATAATATTAGACTTAAATCAAGAAGTCTAATGCCATATAGTTTTTGGTCATAAGAAATGACATCTTTGAATTCTATAGAGGTAATAATAAAAAAAGCTGACGTAAATAGTGCTAAAAAAGTAGCAATAAAAAAATAGGTGATATTTTTTTTGTATTTTTTTAGAGCGATGAAAACACCTAAAATAATTATTATTATCATCAGTGGTTTCAAAATATCGCGATAATAATACAAAAGTTTTAATAATTTTGGACCACGTTCAATGAAGATATAATGAGGTCTGGTAAAAATGTTAAAAAAATCTTGGATATTTAGGAAAGTATTTTTCAAAAGCAAAGAACCTTTGTGAAAAATAGAATTTAGATAAAGAGCTAGAGGAACTGTAAATGTCAAAATAATAATGTATAATGGATAAAATATTTTTTTAGTAGTGGTATTTATTTTTTTGTAGCCAATAGATGCTAAATAAATAACAAACATTGGTAAACCAATAATAGGGTGGATAGCAATGTTGAGTATATTGATTAGAATACCAAAGATATTGGTGTGGGGATTACCATATTGGTTTTCATACCAAATCCAAGAACTAATAATCAGAGATATTAATAGTGCTAAGTTGTTTGGTGTAGTAAAAATAAAAAAGTTAAGTGGGATAAGTGAAACTAGTAGTAGAGCTGGAAATATTTTTTTTCTGAAATTATTTTTTAGAAGAGCAAAATAAAGACTGAGGGGAATAGTAATAGATGCTAACAATGGTACTATACTTCTGTCTAGCCAAGTAATAGATAATTTGGTAATGAAATTGGTGGAAACTACCCACATATATTGTCCGATATAATAAGGTTGTTTGGGAGTGATAAAATAGTTTTTTCTAATCCATTTTTCTGTGGCCTCATGAATATGAGGATCAAAGCCATAACCATTTTTGAAAACTAAAAAAGCTACATTCAAAATAATAGCTGTATGGAGTACTATAAGTAGCAGGTTTGTTTTCTGATATTTTGATCTTTGCAAAAAGAATAATAAAAGAGCTGAAACTAAAAAGAAAAAAATAAATATTTTATTACTAAAAAGTGTCCATGGTGAAATGATGGTCTCATCATAGCGATGTCTAAATATTACTGTTAGTATGATAATTTGTCCGAGTAAAATAATTATGGCTAGAATATTTTGTTTTAGGTATTCTGGTATTTTTTTGAGAGTTATTTGATATTTTTGTAAAATAGCCAAATCGGCAAAATTTATTTTTCTACATAAATAAATAATTTTTATTGATGTAATTAGATAAACAAAGGTGATAGTGATTTTGTCTATTTGATAAAACCAGTAGATGAAAGATAATAAGGAAGTAATGAAAGCTATAAGACCAATAACCCCAAAAAAAAGCTTCCAAAATGATTTTTCCTGTTTGATAAAAAAAGTTCCTAAAGAATAACCAAAGAAGACTATATATAAAATATAAGCAAAAGTGCCAAAAATAGGATTTTGGACATACCAGACAGCAAGGAGCAAAAGAGTTGTAATAATGGTCGCAAACATGATATACTTTTTAAGTAATTTTGTCATAAGCTTTAATTTCACTATTATAGCAAATTTATGTCTTTTATCAAGGATTTTAAAAATAGAAACTTTGATTTGTTTGAATATCTGCCGGCTACTGAGGTTCATCCTCACGATAATTTTTTGGCAGTGACAATTTTGCGTTTTTTACCAAAAAATATTACGCCAAACAAAATAAGTTTGTTTCGTGTGTGTGCTACGCCTTTTGTTTTTTTGCTGATACTTTTTGGTTATTATGAATTTGGTGTTGTATCATTTTTGTTGGTTGCTTTTACTGATGCCTTAGATGGCTCTTTGGCCAGAACACAGAACAAAATAACTAAGTTTGGTATGCTATTGGATCCTTTGGCTGACAAACTTCTGATTGGTTCTATGGTATTACTTTTGGTGTTTAAGTATCTGGATTTTTGGTTGGGGATTGTGGTCTTGGGCATGGAAATTGTTTTTATTATTACTGCTTATATTTATCGTGTGAAGTTCAAAACTGTGAGGATGGCCAATCTGTGGGGGAAAATGAAAATGTTTTTACAAGTACTGGCAATTTGTAGTGTGCTTATAGCTTTGGTTTTTGAGAATCAATCTTTTCTTAATATTGCCAATATAATTTTGGGTTTGTCAGTAGGTTTTGCTTTGGTTAGTTTATTTAGACATGGTATATAAATTATGATATTACTCAAGAATAAAATTTTTTTATTAACAATTCTTTCATTAGTTTTGATTGCTATTCCTTTTCCTATTAGCAAATTTGTAGGATTTTTGAGTTTTTTATTTTTTACTTCACAAATTTGGAAAAATAATTTTTCTGCTATATTTGCAGAAAAATTTTCGGTTTTTGTATATTTTTTATTAGGATTTTTTTCTGTTTTTAGTTTGCTTGGTTTGGTGTCTAGTATTTTTGTAGTTTATTATACTTTGAATTCTTCTCTAATAATTTATCCTTTTATTATTACTAGTTTTTTGACTTTTGTTTTTTGTTATAAGAATTTACAGACTAAAGAATATTCAAAAGTATCAAATTATTTTCAAGAAAATAATTATGTAAAAAGCTTGATTGTTTTTTTTATGTTACTGTTTTTCTTGGGAATTTTTATTTTGTCACAAAATATTAGTGTTGTTTCTTTATCTAGTCCTTGGCAAACTATCCCATTTGTTTATCTGTTCATTTTTTTTGTTTTGAGCTCTATTTCTGGAATTTTGCTTTATTTGTTACATAATAAAGAAATATCTTTGTTTATTTTTATTATATTAGCTTTTTTTGTACATATTTATTTACCTATGTCACATACTTTGCCTTGGGGAGGAGATGTCTGGAGACACATGGCAGTAGAGCAAAAAATGATCAATGGTGATTTAGAGTTGCCAGTTATTTTTGGTAAAGAAGCTTTGTCACGTAGTATTTTTGGTTTGCCTGTTTTAGAAACATTTTTAATACCAAATAAATATTCTTATGGCCATTTGTGGGCAACGAGTATTTTTTTGTCAGAAGTATTACCTCTGGATCTACTTCAGGTGAACAAATGGTTGGTACCTATCTTGTGGAGTGTTTTTTTTCCGATTTTTTTGTATTTGCTTAGTATTATTTTGTTTGATTCCAAAAAGACAGCTTTGTGGTTGGTATTTGCTAGTACTTTTGTTTTTTCTTTTCAAGCTTTAGGCGCTTTTACATTACCTATAAGTTTTGATTTTATTTTATTTTTGTTTTTATTATTTTTGTTTTTTTCGTATATAAAGCATAAAAATTATAATTTGAAAAAAATGTTATTTTTATTTTTGCCATTGCTTTTATTCCAATATACATTATTTTTTTTATTATTTATATTTATAACTTTTTTTGCTTTTATTTTAAGCAGGATAAAGTTTTCTAAAATTAGAATTGTTTTGGTTTCGTCAGCAGTATTTTTTATACCGATTTTTGAGTGGATTACTAAATTGTCAATCATAAACACTTTGTCAGATATTTTGTTAAATACTAAACAAATGATTGGACATTTGTCTGGTTTTACTTATGCTATTGCAATAAGAAGTAGTGATATTTTGACAGGTAACATTTTTTTTAATCATACGCCAATTACTTCTTTTGTACCAAATATATTCAATATTTTTAGGTGGCATGTGGTTTTGATAATGTTAGTTGTTTGGATTTTATTTTTTTCAGGTACTTTTTATATTTTTTTAAAAGAAGAAAGGAAAGAATGGCAAATTGTTAATTTTCTATCTTTTCTAGTTGTTGGGGGTTATATTTATGGGTGGATATTTTTTTCTGGTGATCATTTGTTTGTAAGGAGGCTTGATCCAGTATTAGCTTTAGTTATTTTGTTTACAGTTTTTTATGCTATTTATAATATTAAAATATTTAAAGAAATTTTGGATAAAAAAATAATTAGTTTTTCTCTTATAGTTTTGACTATTTTGTTTGGTACAACAGCCTATGCTTCTGGTCCAGATATGAAAATAGTATCATTGGATAATTATAATACTTCGCAATATATTTATGATATTGTTGAAGATGATAAAAATTATTGTATTATAAGTGATCCTTGGAGTTTGTTGACTCTTGAATATGTTTCTGCAAAAAGTGTTGTAGGTGGAGGTTTTCCTATTGATAGACAATTTACACAGCCAGAATTAATTAATATTTATAATTCCTTATTAAATTCTAGTTTTGAATTTTCAATGTTGAATAATGCTTTTAAAGTGACAGGAAGTAAAAGATGTTTTTTGGTTGTTCCTAGTGATTCTATTAGTTTAGAACAAAAGAGATATTTGGATAGCAAATTATTAGGTTATGACTTAGAAGGTTTTCCAATGTATGTCTGGATGTTTGAAAAAAAATCTTGATTGGTTTATTATAGTAATAGTCATAATTAATATAAAAATATGGACAATTGTATATTTTGCAAAATCATTGCTGGAGAAATCCCAAATTATACTCTTTATGAAGATGATTTTACTTTGGCATTTCTAGATATTACACCTCGTGCTAAAGGTCATACTTTGGTAATCCCAAAAGTTCATGCGGAAAATTTATTAGAATTGGATGAAAGTCATGTCAAAAATCTTTTGTTGGCTGTAAAAAAAGCTCAAGAAAAATTAGACAAAGTTTTGAAGCCAGATGGTTACAATATAGGCTGGAATCATGGTGAAGCTGGTGGACAAGTTGTTCCACATTTACATATTCATATTATGCCACGTTATGTTGGTGATGGTGGTACCAATATGCATGCGATTGTTAATAATCCGGGGAGTGAAAGTGTGGAAGAAAATTTTAAATTATTTTAAAATATGCCCAAACATTTGAGAAAAATATCAGAAGAAACATTACACGAAAATCCTTGGTGGAAATATAAACATGACACTTATGAAAAACCAAATGGGCAGGTGGGTGATTATTTTTATGGTGAAACACCTGGTGGCGCTGCTATGATTGTTCCTGTGTTGCCAGACGGAAAATTAGTTTTGACTTTACAACATCGCTATTTGGAAGATAAACAGAGTATTGAGTTTCCTGCTGGTGGATTAAAGTTTGGTCAACTACCTATAGATGCTGCTAAAGGTGAATTAATTGAGGAGACTGGTTTCGTTGCCACAGATATTGTAAAAGTTGGTGTATTTTCCAGTTTGAACGGTTTGTTTAGAGATGAGTGTCATATTTTTATTGCACATGTTATAGTTCAAGGTGAACAACATTTAGATGATACTGAGGAAATTGATATATTATACCGCAAACCAGAAGATTTGGAAGAAATGATTAGAAATAATGAAATTTGGGATGGAATGACTATGGCAACTTGGTCGCTTGTTAGACATCATTTGATGTAATAAATCACTAATCTTTACACTAATAAACATTAGAGTGGTTTAGTGATTAGGTGATAAAGTGATAAGGTGAAATTAATAAATTAATTTTTAATGCGACGAATACAGGATCTATAGATTCTTCACTTCGTTCAGAATGTTTTATGAAATTACTAGTTACTGGAGGGGCTGGATTTATTGGATCCAATTTTATACATTATTG
>MNVC01000004.1 GCA_001871435.1 Candidatus Magasanikbacteria bacterium CG1_02_32_51 | reverse complement strand
ACCAAACTTTGAATGTAGCCTCAGAAAAATTGTGATCAACTACTGTCAGACTAGCACCATCAAGAGCAATAAAACCTTTGTTAAAAACGTATTTTGACAGTCCTTCTGGCAATTCAAAAGTGACAACATAGTTGTTTTCTAATTCTTCAATGTGAATTATGCTAGCCATGTCATGAACATGACCTGAAATTATATGTCCACCAATCTCACCTCCTGATGAAGACGAACGCTCAATATTTACCCGTTGTCCAGATGTAAGATTACCAAGAGTCGTCCTTAAAAGAGTTTCTTGCATAACATCAAAAAATACTTCATTCTCTAATATTTTTACAACCGTCAAACAAACTCCATCAATTGATACACTCGCTCCGGTCTTCAATCCAACAAGCAATTCAACAGGAAAACATATAGAAAAACTAATAAGCCCTAGTGATTTCTTCACAGTGGTAACAGGGATACAAGCTTGTATAATTCCAGTGTACATATATTAGTTTATTTAAAAAAATTTAATCTTTCAAAAAAGAGATTTTACTATTTTTTGACTTAAAATAAAAAAGATTATACCAATCCAAACAGAAAAAAGTCCAAATAAAAGTGTAAGACTGAAAAATGCATAGGCAAGCATTCCCAGATTCAAAGCTGTCATTAGTGTCGTTGCCGTAATCCAAATATTGCGAGTAGTATTTTCTGTCATTACATTCTTACCATCTTTATCTAAAATAGGCTTACCATTCTCGTCTAGTTTAGGAATCTGTTGAGGCATTTCAGAGAATGTCTTACCTTCAGTTATGCGTAAAACATGTTCTCTAATTGTATCGGCTTGAGCTTTGATAGTGAATGGTCCACGTACAGGAACATTGGCTATATTTGCATCTTTAGATGTCGTAATATTTTCTCTCACGACATTTTTGTAAGTAAATACCAGTCCACCTATACCACCAATAACCAACAAAAGACCAAGAATAATTGCCGACAATGATGAAAACAAAAGTATTTTTTTCATAATTTTATTGTATTTTATAGTGTCGAAGGGGGGACTCGAACCCCCACGCCCTTGCGAGCCTAGCACCTCAAGCTAGTGTGTATACCATTCCACCACTCCGACTTTATACTGATTACACTGAAATTCTGTGTAATCCAAAAAAATCAGTGAAACTTGTGTCAAAATTTTCGATCACGGCCTACCACCATCTCTATTCTACTTTTAGCAAGTTTTATTTTTACTTTTATTTCCTTAGAAATATTACCATCTGTTTCTACCACAAAAGGTTTTTTACTAGAAACAATAATTTCTTCAAAAGGAAAAATACTTGGTTCTTCAAATTGTTCATTTTTAAAAATACCTCTTTTGACAATTGGACGAAGAAAAGCTTCAAGCTTGCCATCTTGGGGATGGACTACATATTTTTTTCCACCTTTTGACCACACAAATGGTTTCAAATTACAAACTACCAATTCCATTTTTCTACCTTTACTAGCTACTTTGAAACTTTCATCATACTCAATTTCAATATCACTAGGTGGAATATGAAGTTGAGAAATAAAATATCTATTATTGAGCCAACCAACATCTAAATAAAGTTTTCGTCTTTTGGCCAAGACATCACAAGCATCCAAACCAACTGAAATACCCAATACCTCAGCGATGCTATTTTCTGGACCAACTGGCAAAAAACCATATGTTATGCGACAAGAAGCAGCTCGTGAAAGAACATGTCCAAAAGTTACATCATTTCCTACAATTACAATATTTTTGGCACCTTTGCGAATCTCGTCTTCAATCAACATTTCACAATTAGTATAACGTTGAAGACGAATAATTTTGCCTGCTATACCATAATCTGTCAATCTCGTTTCCATGGCTTTTACAAGCGAGTCGTATCTTTTGTTCTTTAAAAAATTGTCATAGAGATAGACATACATAAAGAAGATTTCAAATTAGTCCGCCTGCTTGTCCGCCTTGGGCGGAGGGCGGATTAAAACACTAA
This sequence comes from Candidatus Magasanikbacteria bacterium CG1_02_32_51, assembly GCA_001871435.1. GTDB lineage: Bacteria > Patescibacteriota > Patescibacteriia > Magasanikbacterales > UBA922 > UBA1557. The sequence continues at coordinate 7,422 of MNVC01000004.1, read as the reverse complement.
TCAACAATAAAATTATTCATCCGATCCTGAATCAATATCTTCTTCCATAGTCTTTTTGGTACGTCTGGCTACCTTTTTTTCATTTTTTGACATTTCTTCCAAACCATTCATAAATATTTTACCTTGAAGTAGAGCTCCTGCTTCTATCACCAAAACATCACAAGTAATATCCCCCATCAAACGAGCAGAAGATGTGAGTTCTAGTTTGCCATCAACTTTGACATTACCTTGCACTTCACCAGATACTATCGCTTCTCCGGCTTTAACATTGGCCAAAATCTTAGCACCTTCTTCTACTGTCAAAAGACGTCCAGTTTTGACATTACCAGATACAGTACCTTTGACTAAAATATTTCCTTCAGAAACAAAATCACCTTCTACTACTACAGAAGGACCAACCACAGTCTCTACCTGATCATCTTCTTGCTGATGGGTATTGTGATGAGAATGACTAGATACTTGTGATAAATTGGCTAATTCATCGGGATTTTGTTTGAACATAGGTATAAAAATTAAGATTTTAAAAGCTTGAATATTATAGCACTAAAACAGTCAGAAAGTCAAAAGTTCATAAAGTTTATAAAGCTACTAAAAAATACCCCCAGGATAGAGACTTTACAAACTTTCTACTTTCTTGTCCGCCTTTGGTGGTATGAACTTTATAAACTATTTTCATTTTTAGTTTCACGTTTCTCATCTCCCTTTATATCTGGTATCCAAAATCCAAATTCACTTCCTTTTCCAAGTCCTGGACTATGAGCCCACACATGACCACCATGTTTTTCTATAAATCTACGACAAACATAAATACCAAGACCCATACCATTTACATTAGTACCCTGAACATTCTTGCCACGATAAAATTTTTGGAAAAAATTTACTTCATCTTCTTTCTCAAACCCAAAACCATAATCCTTTACTTTTATGCTATAACCACCATTTTCCTTTTCCACAGAAATATTTATACTACCTTTGTCACTATATTTTATAGCATTGTCCAAAAAGTTGAAAACTACATGGCGAATTTTTTCTTCATCCATGTTTATTTTACCAATATTGACAACAGGTTTCCAAACGATCTTCAATTTCTTTTCTACGACTTCAGGTTTCATGGATAGTTCCTTCACTACACTAGAAATAAGTTCATTGATACTAGTATCAGCAAAAATAAATTTAGTTCTACCCTGTTCTATACGCGTTACATCCAAAAATTCTTCTACAAGTTTCATGAGTCTGTCATTACTTTCATCCATATTTTTTAGAGTTTCTCTCAATTTTGTATTGACTTTACCATAAGCTCCATCTTCAATAAGTTCTATATAACCACATATGATTGTAAGAGGTGTACGCAATTGATGAGAAGCAATAGATAAAAACTCTGTTTTTTGTTGATCAAGTTGTTGGAGACGAAGATTGGCTTTTTCAAGGTTGTGGGCGAGAAGAGCAAGTTCTTCTCGCTGTTTAACTTCTTTATTTACAGATCTTATCAAAAAAATACCAAAGATCAAAACCAAAATGAAAACAACTATTCTAAAAAGAATACTCCACAAATCCTTAGTGATCACCACATCCAATAAAGTAACCATTGCTAAAATAAACACCAATAATTCAGTTGCCACCACCTTGATATTGAACAGCCCATATTTAATGATGGTATACGCAGTAAATAGTATAAATGGTAAAATAAAAGTCATCCCATAAGGAATGAATTGTGGTTTTGAAAAAACTGATGGTAAAATAAAATTAAAAGTTAGTAATAAAGCAAAGGTCAAAATTGTTCCAATCAAAATCAAATTTAGTTGTTTTTTTTGTTGTTTATTTGCTTTCGTTATTTTCTTAATCATGATTACAAAAGCACTAATCACAAAACTAAATATAGTAAAACCAAATAAAGCCATTCCTGGACCGTTGGAAATTTTCGCAATTCTACCATCTGGTAGATAAGCAATAATTTGACCCAAAGCCAAAGGAGTTAGTACTACAACCGAAGTAAGCAAAGCCAAAGGACGAAAGAAAAATTTATAAAACTTATTAAATGTTATTGATTCATTAGGGAAAACATAAAAAAATTTAAAAATACCAAAGACATGCCACACAGCAAAATAAAGTGTCATCCTAGTCAAAAATAAAGAAAACGAAGACTCATGTATCTGATAATTGAGATAATTAATCCACCCCCAGACAATTGTAACCAAAGAAAAAAAAAGAAAAGCCTGATTGGTAACACTGCGTCGATTATTAAAATATACAACAAAACTTAAAATACCAATACTAGCGGTAGTTAAACCAACAGTTAAAAGATCCAGATTAGTACCAATAAATGCCATACTGAATATAATATACTATTATTCAAAAATTATTTCTGGATCAAGACGTGAAGATTGACCACTAGGTTTACCACCATTTCCAATTCTAAATGGTAGTACAATAGTTTCATCAGCTAATCCAAATACTTGTTTAATTTGTTCGAATGAATCTTTTACTATTTTGATATGCTCTGTGCTTAAAACTTCATTAGTGTTGTCCAAAATCCTCATCATCAGATATGCAACCCCAGTTATTGGATGAAAACTTAATCCTAATTTATTAACTTTTAACCACAACCTTTCCATCAAACGTCCAGCCAAAATAAATTCTTCTGGTGTTCCTTGAGATGATACTGTTATTACTCCAACCACTGATCCAGATGCATATACTACTGCATTTTGTTTGGCTACAAACTTAGAGATGCCTATTTTATTTAGTTGAACAGCCCTTTTCCAATTGTTAAGTAATTTAAAAATTAAAACTGCTGGCGGTGACAATTCCATTGTTTTCAAATATAGACCATTCTTATGTTTCAATTCTTCTTTCTCTGTCCAACGAACATCTCTAAAAAAATAATTATGCAAATATTCATTTTCCAACATTACTATTTCATTTTTACTGACTGCTTGCCCAAACAATTTCTTTTTTTCTGAATCATCCACCAAGAATATTTTACCCTCACCAATTTCTTGCACAGAATTTAATAAATATGTTTTCTGATCATCAGTCAACAAAGTATCACTATATTTTTTACGATTAATTGCACGTTGAAAAATTGATTGATAAAGGACATCTTTTTTGACTTCAACACTTCCCTTTTCCAAAACTAATTGTGAAACCAAATTGTCATTCACTGTGTTAGGGAATAATTTTATCTTTGTATCATATCCCAATTCTGCTGCAACAATTTTCATGTTTTCCAGCAAAGCACCATGTGCCACATGTGAACCCCGCTGTTTGTAATTAAAAATAGGGTTATCTTTTTCTGGTAAATTGTATGATTCAATTATACCACTTTTTACCCGAAATCGCCACGGCTGAGAATTGTCACCAGACGGAGCGCGCGCACCAGCTAAAATAACTTTCTTTATATCTGACTGAAGTTGTGAGTCTTCAAGTCCAATCGTTTGTAAAAATTTACCACGCTGATCGTTGCGCTGTTGTACGGATTTGTCCAAATTATAATCTGGATCAAAAATTGCATCCAAATTTATTTCCATTTTTCCCTCACATACCTGTTCACCAATCAATATTCTTTTTGCAACATAAGCAATCGCTACCCCAGCCAATGTGGCCGCATCACCAGTCTGTGGCCAAGAGTAAATACTTTTTCCAACTTCTAACAAAGATTCCTGCATTCTGGACGTAATCAATTTTGGACCAGCAATCTTGGTAGCCAAACGTGGCATTTCAGCAGGAGGAATTTTTAAAAAATCTTCCAAAGTTAGATCCCCAACCACACCATTAAATATCTTTAAATCAGAATGTAAGTCATATCGTTCGACATCAACAATAACATTATCTCCATTGTCAGTAGCCATCAAAACAGGAATTTTGTATTTTTTTGCCTCCAAACGTAATCGAATTTTCATTGCTAAATTGTCTACTTCTTCAACCAAAATATCAACACCAGACAAAAACTCAACAATATTTGAATCATCTACCCCTTTGTCATATACCAAAATTTCAGCATATGGATTGATTTGATATATTTGACGAGTGATCAGAAAACATTTACTTTCACCAATCTGCGTTACATCTGTTCTAATACGATTCAGATTTGATCCAGAAATAATGTCTGGATCAGCCAAATGCCACTTTTTTACCATCCCCATGATAGCCATAGTAAAAGCTGGATGACTACCAACACTTAGTCCAGCAATTGCAATTGATGAATTGTAAATTTTTTTTTGTTCCTCTTCATTAATAATATTTCGATTACGCGCAGTTCGCATTTCCAAATGCATATCTTCTGACAAATAATGTACCAAACTTTTACTCCATGGGAAAAAAAACCACTGTCCACATTCATCCAAAGAACGCCCACGAAGATGGTCTGTCAAAAAACTTTGCCAATCATTTTCATAATTTAAATCAAAACGAAAACGTGGATTACGAATCAAAAATAATTCTTTCAACTGTTCTTCATATGTGTCCAAAACATTTATTATTTCTACCTGTTTTCTATATTCCAATAAAGATACTTTGTCTAAAAAAAATGGTTTTTCAAATGCAGACATATTATCAAGATTATTATTTAATTATCCATTTTTGTTTTATTCCTGGTTTAAAATACTCAGGATGTTCAAATGGTAAAAATTTAATACTAAGACATGCTCTCTCTCCAAGTAATTTAAATAACTCACGAAATTCTGAACTTTTTTCTACTAGAGCAGATAAAATTTCTCCTTTTACTACCTCATGTAAATGTACTGGTAATTCCATTTGCGATTTTAACTCTAAAACAATTTCCAAATATTGATCTTGTTTTTCTGTAAATTTTGTTTGTAGAGTAAATTTACTGGTAATATATTTTTGTAGATGGTCATCAAGTAGTACTTCACGAATAATTTGAGGGTAAATATTAACTCCATAAAAAGTAACCGACAAATCCATACGTTCAAAAATATATACAAATGGTAACTGTTGCCAATGAGGCAATAAACCACGGCTTTTTGCTTCCTTTTCCAAATCAATACCAAAATCTGTAAATTTATTTTTTATTTGTTCATAACTATATACCCCACCACGATCACCAATTGCATAACGAATCAATGGCATAGTATTATCCCCCGACAACAAAAGTTGACCATCTAATTGTTCAAAATTAATAAAATTAGGATTATATTGGGCCAAGGTTGGACTTTTTGTCCAATACTCAAACAAATCTTCAAACAATAGTTGATTTTGATTAGCCAATCTCTTTACCAATACTCCTGGTGCAAATTCTGCGGCCATTGTACCAATGTCTGCACTACCATAAATATGCATAAAATCAGTAAAAATATTTGAATTTCCCACCTGTTCTACTAAATAATCACGAAAATTTTCAGTAAAGACTTCAGCGGCCATTACAAAACGCATTTTTATTTTTTTTAAATCCACATCATTTGTTTTCGCTTCATCCAACAAATCTTTTATAAATGGTGGATAACCAACCAAAATCACTTCACCATATTTAGGCGCTAAATCATGTAATGCCTTAAAAATTTCTTTTTTATTTATCCCAGGAGTAATTATAGAAATTGGTTTTTTACCATTGCGAGCTATAATTTCAAAAGCTTGATAAGTAATAAGACCACCTATCCATATCCCCATACCAAAAGTCACTATCACCAAAGTTGAACCAGACGCATACTGATTATAAAATTGCTGATGTGTAACTGCCGATTGCCAATCAATCTGATGATTACGTGGAAAATAAAATGGGTTACCAGTCGAACCGGAGGTTGAAGTAAATATTAATGGCTTGTCTATCCTTCCATTCCAACAGAGAGCCTCCAACGGGTATTGTTGTAAATAATTTTTTTTATCAATTATAGGAACTGATTCAAAGTCTGACCATATTTTAATTTTTTTATAATCAATACCATTTTTTAATAAAAAATCTTTATAGGCTGGAACATATTGAGCTGCTTTTTTAAAGAGTTTCAAAGTATTTTTTTGTCCAACTTTTTCCCAAAATAAAGATTTTTTTTCTTTTATTTGATTCAAAATTATTTTAGTTTTGATTTTTTCCACGATTGGTATCATATTCTATTTATCAATTTTATTAAGTGCAAAAGATCTAGCAGCTTGTACTAACCCTAATCCATCAGACGAATAACTAAAAATATTATTAACTGTTTGTTGAACACAATTTTGAACATCCAGCAAGACTTTTTCTTCTGTCACTTCTGCACCTGGTTTCATCAAATAACTAAAGACTCTTGCCATTCCACAATTAGCTACAAAATCCGGAATTACACTAATTTGTTGATCAACCAAATCATTAATTGTTTCATCACTAAAAACGTTATTAGCTCCACAAGCTACTACTTTTACACCAGACTGTTTTAATTTTTGCCAACAAACATCATCTAGTGTGTGGGAAGTTGCAGCTGGAATAAAAATATCATAATCCAAAAAATAATCATCAGAATTTATGCTTGAAGATCCTTTTATCATCATTTGTCGAATATCCAAACCGTCGGCTGAAAAAATTTTCCCTTTTTTTTCAATTATTCCAACCACTCTAGCACCCAACTTTTCTGCATAGTAAGCAGCAGATCTACCAACGTTCCCGAATCCTTCTATAACAACCTTCTTCCCAACAAATGTATCGTTGATATTTTTATAATAACTAATCAAAGATTGCACCACACCATAACCAGTCGCCACATCAGCAATTGTAAAATTTAGTTGGTTTAAAAAATTATCATTTGTAATATTCAAATTAACTCCTTTACACAAGTTTTTTATTGATTGTTCTTGTGTTGTCAATGATTCGTTTTTATAATGTCCACGCACAATACCTTCTTGAGGATGACCTATACCAAGATTTTTTAAAATCGGCATTACATCTTGTATCAAGTCCACATTTTGATCACCACCAGTTCCATAAATAGTTTTTAATTCTTTTAAAATAAATTTATACCAACGTGTCAAAACTTCCTGTTTATCTTGGGAGTTCTTAAAATCATAATCAATGCCTGTCTTGGCACCGCCTATTTCTGGTCCAGAAATAACAAATTTTATCGCCATAGTTTTAGCTAGTTCCACTACTTCTTCTTGAGTACAGCCAACTTTCATTCTCGTACCTCCTCCAGCCGCACCACCACGCAATGATTCTATAACCAACCAACCTTTTGCAAGAGAAAAATCATCCTGCCATTTTATTATTATTTCTGGGGGACGCTGTAAAAAATTTTTTAAATGTTGATCCATATTATTAATAAATAATTTTACAAGCTACTTCTCTAATTTGCATGTTCATATAATTTAACTTTATATACTATAAAATATTTATTTTCTCTCCTCCAAAATCTTCACCAACTCTTTATTAATCTTTCTAATAGTCAAAGGCCCACCGTAAATAAAACCAGTAATCATTTGCACAGCGTCAGCGCCTGCTTT
>MNVC01000022.1 GCA_001871435.1 Candidatus Magasanikbacteria bacterium CG1_02_32_51 | reverse complement strand
GACAACGCTCCAACAGAATCTTTCTTTGGTCATTTCAAAGATGATGTAGATTACAAACATTGTAAAAACTTAAATGAATTAAATAATCTAATCTCTAATTATATGGATTATTACAATAATCACCGTCAACAATGGGCAATAAAAAAGATGACTCCTGTACAATACAAGAATCATCTTCTTTCCCTCCAAATCTAATTTCGTTGTTTTTTATCCGTGTCTACTAAACGGGGTACAGTTCAAAAAAGCTGTTTCCAAAAATAAAACCAAAGCTGTCAAAAAAGTAGTTACGGAACCAGCTGAATCAATAATAAAATATCCTTCCCAACTAAATCGCTATGAGCACAATCCTATTATTGAACCAAAAGAAGATAATGTTTGGGAATCAAAAGCAACCTTCAATCCAGCAGCTTTAGCTTATGATGGCAAAGTACATTTGATTTATAGAGCAATTGGTGACAATGACGAATCTGTGCTTGGTTACGCTATTAGTCATGATGGCATTCATATTCACAGACGCTCAAGCATACCAGCCTTTTTTCAAAAAAAAGAAGAACGAAAATCTATTGCAAATTGCCAAGTTACTTATTCATCAGGTGGTGGTTGGAGTGGTGGATGTGAGGATCCTCGTCTGACGCTTTTAGAGAATGATGTACATTTGATTTATACAGCTTTTGATGGTTGGGGATCCATTCGTATAGCTCTTTCCTCAATTGGTCTTGAAAAATTTTTAAATGAAGAATGGGATTGGTCAAAACCAGTATTTATCTCTCCACCAGACCAAATCAATAAAAATTGGTTACTTTTTCCCGAAAAAATTAAAGGCAAATTGGCTATTTTACATAGTATTTCTCCTAATATTCTAATAGATTATGTAGATAGTCTGGATCAATTTGATGGTTCTAATTTTATCCAAAGCCATCACAACAAAGGTAAAAGAGATAGCAAAGTATGGGACAATTGGATTCGCGGTGCTGGTCCACCACCAATAAAAACTAAATATGGTTGGCTTTTATTTTATCATGCTATGGATCAGCGTGATCCTAATCGTTATAAACTAGGAGTTATGATCTTAGACTTGAAAGATCCAACAAAAGTATTGTATCGCTCACAAAAACCTATTCTTGAACCTGATGAAATTTATGAAAATCAAGGATTTAAATGGGGGGTAATTTATTCTTGTGGAGCAGTAATAATGGGTAAAACATTATTTGTATATTATGGTGGTGCCGACAGAGTGGTGTGTGTAGCTGCTACGAATCTTGACAAGTTTCTCAAACAACTTATTAAAAAAGGTGAATCCAAACTCAAATGGACCACCAAAAAATAATTATTATGCCTATGTTTAAACGTTCATCGGCAAACCCTATTTTATTACCAAACAGCAAAAATTCCTGGGAAAACAAGGCCACTTTCAATGGTTGCCCAGCACAGGATGGTGATAAAATGCATTTTTTGTATCGAGCTATTGGCTCGGATAATGTTTCCACTATTGGCTGTGCCGAAAGTCTAAATGGTGCGAAATTTAAAAACAGACGTCAGTTCCTTCAGCCAGAGTTTGATTGGGAAAAATATGGTTGTGAAGATCCTCGTGTTACCAAATTGGGAAGTTCTTATTACATATTTTATACTGCTTTGTCAGAATATCCTTTTCGAGCTGAAGGTATCAAATTGGGTTTGGCAGTAACCAAAGACTTCAAAACTTATAAAAAATATTCAGTAACCAACTTCAACTCCAAAGCTATGGCTTTGTTTCCAGGAAAAATAGGCAAAAAAATGGTGGCAATTTTGACTGCAAACACTGATAGTCCACCAGCAAAGATAGGTCTAGCTTTTTTTGATACACCTCAACAAATGACTTCTCCAGCTTATTGGAATAAGTGGTATAAAAATGTTGACAAACATCGTTTAGTCATTGAACGTGCAGAAAATGACCATGTAGAAGTAGGAGCCCCACCATTGAAAACAAAGTATGGTTGGCTATTGTTTTATTCTTATATTCAAAATTATTTTACTCCACCAGCCACCTTTGGTATCGAAGCAATTTTGTTGGATTTGAATGATCCAAGTAAGATTATCAAACGTACTACAAAACCTTTGTTGACTTCAGAAACTGACTATGAAAAATTTGGTAATGTCCCTAATATTTCTTTCCCTTCTGGTGCAATACTGACTGGCGACAAAATAGATTTGTACTATGGTGTAGCCGATACAGCCTGTGCTGTAGCTTCTTGTTCCTTGAAAGAACTTCTAAAAGAAATGAGTTAACAATTTTCTACTATTAATTTTTTTTGTTATGTTGTCTGTCAAACGTTCATCAGAAAATCCTGTTCTTCTACCTGATCGTGATCAAAGTTGGGAATCAGAGGCTACTTTCAATGGTTGTGCTGTACAAGAGGAAGGACAAACACATCTACTTTATCGAGCAGAATCGTCGCCCCAATTGTGTGTGGATGTTACTATCAAGGTTTCTTCTATTGGTCATGCCGTTAGCCGGGATGGGGTGCATTTTTTCAAGCGAAGACAATTGATTAAACCAGAATATGAATGGGAAAAATATGGCTGTGAGGATCCACGAGTGGTAAAATTTGGTGACAAATTTTATATTTTTTATACTGCTTTATCTCAATATCCTTTTAGTTCTGAGGGAATTAAAATTGGAGTTGCTATTACCAAAGATTTCAAAAAAATAATTGAAAAACATTTGGTTACGCCTTTCAATGCTAAGGCTATGACTTTGTTTCCAAAAAAGGTGAATGGTAAAATGGCCGCACTTCTGACTGCTCACACTGATCAACCACCTTCGTCTATTGGTTTGGCTTATTTCAATTCGCCAGCTGATTTGTGGTCTGAAAAATATTGGGACAATTGGCAGAATAAACTTGAAGAAAATAAAGTGTTGTTACAAAGAGAAAAAAATGATCACATCATGGTAGGTGTAGCTCCTATCTGGACACCAAAAGGCTGGGTCTTTATCTATTCACATATTTTAGACTATATTTCCAATCAACAAGTATCTACTGTCCAGGTAGCACTTTTGGATTTGAAAGATCCACGTAAGGTCATCGGCCATACCGAACGACCTTTGCTTACACCAGATGAAAATTATGAACAATTTGGGCGTGTGCCTAATGTTGTTTTTCCTGCTGGAGCTGTGGTTTTGAAAGGTAGCGTCTATCTTTATTATGGTGCTGCTGATACTACTTGTTGTTTGGCTGTCTTCAAATTGAAAGATCTGTTACATTATTTGCTCTCTAGTCATATTGAGCCTGCAGTACGCTTTGCTGGAAATCCAATTATCACACCCAACAATGACCATGCTTGGGAAGCCAAAGCAACCTTCAATCCAGCTGTACTTGATTTGGGTGGTATTGTCCATATACTATATCGGGCGCAATCAAATGACAATACCTCAACTATTGGCTATGCTCAGACTGAAGATGGTTTCAATATTACAAAACGTTTGCCAGAACCTATTTATACACCCAGAGAATCATTTGAACAAAAACTTGTGCCAGGTGGTAATTCTGGCTGTGAGGATCCACGTTTGACCTTGCTTGATAATATTGTCTATATGTGTTATACAGCTTTTGATGGTAAGAATTCACCTCGTGTAGCTTTGACATCTTTATCTCGCAAAGATTTTGAAGCTCAAAAATGGTCTTGGAGTAAACCTAGACTTATTTCACCTCCTGGCATAGATGACAAAGACACTGCTTTGTTTCCCAAAAAAATAGGTGGTAAATATGTTTTTTTACATCGTTTGGGTACTTCTATTTGGATTGATTTTGTTGATAATTTAAATTTTGATAAAAAAACTTGGCTAAAAGGTCAAGTATTGATCAATCCACGGCAAGGATTTAATGATAGTCAAAAAATTGGCATTGCAGGACCGCCAATAGAAACAAAAGATGGTTGGCTATTACTCTATCATGGTATTTCCAAAAAAGCAGATCATCATTATCATTTGCGTGCAGCGCTTCTTGATCTCAAAAATCCAACAATAGTCTTAGCTCGTACCAGAGATCCAATTTTGGAACCTGAAGCAGAGTATGAAAAAAATGGACAAGTACCACATGTTGTTTTTTCTTGTGGTTCAGTTGTTCGCAAAAAGGATGATTTACTTGTTTATTATGGTGGTGCTGATAGTGTTACAGCAGTAGCCAAGATTCCTCTTGCTGTCCTTCTTAAACACTTACGCGAAGAATCTTCAACTTATAATTGATTATATTAGCATTATTAAAAAAACGACGCAGGTCGTTTTTTTATTTTCTATTATAATCATCTTCCAATCGCACAATATCATTTTCATCAAATTCTCCAAAAGCTATTTCCATTATTTCTAGTTTTTCGTCTTTGGCTATCATACGATGTTTGGTTTCTTTTGGTATATAGTGTTCATCACCAATGTTGACATCAATGATTTTTTTTCCCAAAACAATCTGTCCACTACCACCAACTACTCGCCAAAATTCATCTCGTTTGTGGTGGTATTGAAGACTAAGTTTGGAATTTGGTTTGACTGTAATTATTTTTACAGTCACTTGTTCATTGTGGCAAAATTGTTCAAATTTGCCCCAAGGTCTTTCTTCTGTATATTTTTGCATATTTATAATTTTAACTGTATGTTAGTATAACATCTCTATAAAAAAAAACAAGCATTTGTACTGTTTGACACAATATCTCTCACGTAGTAAAATTAAGCACAAAGAAGACAATTCATCTTTTTTTATTTTCAAATAGAGCCTGTCATTTTATAAAATTAAGTTAATATATATCTTTATGATCAAGAAAGAAAGTCCAAAAATGGAGGCTGCCAAGACAGCTATTGAACAAATTAAACAAAAATATGGAGACAACTCTATCATGCGTTTTGGTGAAGCCAAAACTATGGAAGTAGATGCTGTATCTACAGGATCAATTTCTCTAGATATTGCACTTGGAGTTGGTGGCGTGCCTCGTGGACGTATTGTAGAGATCTTCGGACCAGAAGCCAGTGGCAAGACTACTTTGGCTCAACACATCATCTCTGAAGTCCAAAAATTAGGTGGTATTGCGGCTTTTGTAGATGCTGAACACGCTCTAGATCCAGAATATGCCAAGAAGATTGGTGTAGATATTGATGCTTTGTATATCTCTCAGCCAGATACTGGTGAACAAGCTCTAGAAATTTTGGAAACTCTAGTTCGTTCCAATGCTGTAGATGTAGTTGTCATTGATTCTGTAGCTGCTCTTGTACCAAAAGCTGAAATTGAAGGTGAAATGGGGGCTAGTCATATGGGTTTGCAAGCTAGACTAATGTCTCAAGCTTTACGCAAATTGACCGGTATCGTCAGTAAGACTAGAACTGTAGTTATTTTTATCAATCAAACTAGACAAAAAATTGGTGTATTCTTTGGTAATCCTGAGACTACTACTGGTGGTACAGCTCTCAAATTTTATTCTTCAATTCGTATTGAAGTACGTCGTAGTGCCCAAATAAAACAAGGTGACAAAATAATTGGTAATAGAGTAAAAGCAAAAGTTGTAAAGAATAAAGTGGCTGCCCCTTTTCGTACTACTGAATTTGATATTATGTACAATGAAGGTATTTCAGTTTCTGGTGATTTGATTGATACTGGTGTTACTCACAAAATTATTCACAAATCTGGTAATAGTTATACTTTTGGTGAAGAAAAGCTTGGTGTTGGTCGTGAAAAAGCCAAACAATTTTTGCGTGAAAATCCCAAGATGATGAAAGAAATTGGTGAAAAAGTTTGGGAAGCTGTCAAACGTGGCGAAGCTCCAGATGAAGAAAAAGGCAAAGCTGGTGAAGATGAGAGTGTGGAAGAATAGAATTTTATTAAAATACTAGAACATAAAAACATTTCCGCCCAAGGCGGATCCGCCTTGGGCGGAAAAACAGACTTGTAAGAAGTCTGTTTTTGTTTTTTCCCTCCCCTATAAGGGGATAGCTGGGGAGGGGTCTTTAAGACATTATTTTTGAAATTGTATATTGGCTTTTAGATAATGTAAAAATTCTTAGTTTTAAAGTACCTTTGCATATAACAAAGCATCCTTTTTTTTGCCATCCGTACCAACAATTGCTTTTTTGAGCAATCCTTCCTTTGTATATCCACATTTTATTGCCACTTTTTCACTTGCTTTATTTTTTGGTTGCATGAGAATTTCAATTCTAGTTAAGCCAATTTTTTTGAAGCCTTCTTTTTCAGCTAAACGAACCGCTTTGGTCATAATTCCTTTGCCCCAGAAATTTTCATCCAAAAAGTAACCAATTTCACCAATATATTTACGGCGTGGATTGACTTTAATTCCGACTGTTCCAACTATTTGATTACCACAAAGAACTGTGTAATTCCATTCAGAATTATTTTTTCTACGCTTTGGATTATCTTGTAGCCATTTCTTTTCATCTTCAACACTTTTTGGTTTAGCAGGGAAGTAAATAAAATTAGGATTACTTAAAATTTCGTAAAATCTTTTAGCATCACTTACTTTTTGATAGCGGATAGTTATTTTAGACATAAAATAGATTTAATTCCTCTGGTAATAATAATCATACTTTTTATTTTGAAATTTTTCTCTGTCTCGCTCGGTTTTTTAAGTACCTCTCAATAGCTTCTTTTGTAGTCAGCCAATCCCGGCCTTCTTTGTGTGCCTCTAACTTCCCTTGCCTAGCCAGCAAGTTAAGATATTTGGCCGAAAAGGGGATAGTTTTGGATATTTCAGTTAGCGTTACAAATTTTTCTTGTTTTGTGGTCGCAGGAGTTAAAGTTTTCAAATATATATCAAGCGAACGCTCTATAGATTGAGCGATAAATTTTATTAGCGGTTCATACTTGCCACTATCTGCCTTATCCAGCACATCGTAATATTTCTTTCGGTCGGTTTTCATAATGACTACGAGTGGATATCCGGCTTGCATCAGAAACAAGTTCATTGTTAAGCGAGCGGTTCGGCCGTTACCGTCAAAGAAAGGATGAATGTGGACTAATTTGTGGTGTAGTAAAGCAGTCAGTTCAATAACATTTAGCTTATTTTTTTGTGAAGCAAGCCAAGTAATTAAATCTCGCATTTTTTGAGGCATCTGCAAAGCGTCTGGTGGAGTATGTTTAGCTCCGCCAATAATTACATTGGCGTTTCGGTAGCGACCAGCCCATTCCTTGTCAGTTTCTTGTAAAATAATCTGATGTAAATTTTTTATGAGCATTTCAGATACAGTGTGTTTTTTGTCTTTGTCTATCAAATCATATAGATATTCAAGTGCAGCATGGTGATCCTTCGCTTCCAAATGATCTTTTAAAGGTTTACCTTTTACCGTAATACCTTCGTTAATAACCAAAAAAGTTTCTTTTAGGGTTAGAGAATTGCCTTCAATTGCGTTTGAGTTGTAGGTCATTTCTATCTGAAATTTTTCTCGAAGTTTTTGGACGGTGGATTTTGGTAGGGGACGAAGCTTGTTGAGTTTTGCGAGTTTTTCTTCCAAGCGAGCTTTTGTAATAGGTGATAGGTAAGTCATAAAAAATGCTTAATATGGTTTAGTTAGATATTTACAGTATACCATATTAAGTAATTAGGTCAAGAATAGAAATAAAATCGGTTTTTGGTTGTTTTGCAACGAGCAAAAACATACTATCCCACTCTAAAATAAATAAAAAAACAAAATTGAATTCTTTTTAAGAGTTGGGCGGTAGCCCAAAAAAGAAAAGGAATATTTCAGCTAACGTTAGGGATATACGAAGTTTTTCTGGAACGAAGTGGAAGAAAAATTTGGGTGAGGGGCGAGCCGAGCCCCGAACCGTATATCCCTTGTTATACGTCCCGACGACTGAAAGGAGGAGAACGCAGCGTGGCACGAAGCGTAGCGGAGTGAGTTCAAAAAATATTTTTCGTTCTTACTCATTATGATAGGCTTTCCTCAATTCGTATAAATTTGATTTTTTCCATTTTGAAAAATGAAAGAGGGGTTAGGGGCACGGTCGTCTTAAGCTATAATCA
>MNVC01000023.1 GCA_001871435.1 Candidatus Magasanikbacteria bacterium CG1_02_32_51 | reverse complement strand
GCCAAAATATTTTATGAAGGCATTAGAAGCCACTGGCAGATTGAAAACGGTTTGCATTATGTCAAAGATGTTACCTTTAAAGAAGATCAATCCAGAATCAGAACCGGCAATTCTCCTCAGAACAAATCATTGATTATTGATATCGTTATTAATATATTTAGAAAAAATAATTATACAAATATGGCGCAGGCAATCAGATTAGTCGGGAATGATATAAAATTAATGTGGAAAATGATTATAGCGTAAGACGACCGTGCGGTTACCCCCCCAATCCCCCTCGAGGGGGAAAAACTAATTTAAATTTTTGTAATTGATAAATTTACTATTTGGTTCGTTGCAAGTAGCCCTTGAATTTTTGGAGCCTTTTCTCAACTTGTTGGGATTTGGTCTCTTGGTTCTTGGACTCTTAATCCTCGCATTTGCTTTATGCATCTGCGAGGATTTTTTATTTTTATGCTATTGGTGGTGCATTTAGATTAGACTACTGTGTATTCCATATTCTTGACAAAAATCACATCATTTGTTATAGTATTCGAGCCTTAATTTTGCCTATTTTAGGTACAAAAAAGGTTTTTATTAAACCTCATTATATTGAGGGCTCGCACAAGCGGGTTAAATTATTAATTTATGTCTGAACAAAGTTTTGAAGAACTTTTAAAAGACTATTTTGCCAATATTCCAAAAGTTGGAGATTTGGTAAAAGGTAAGATTATTGCCATAGATAAGGGCGAAGTACGTGTTGATGTGAGTGGACTTATTGTTGGTGTTGTTCGTGGTCCAGAATTATTTTCTGAATCAAAAGAATTTTCAGGTGTCAAAGTAGGAGATGAAGTAGAAGCTACAGTCATTGATGATGAAAATGAAAATGGTGAAATGGAATTATCTTTTCGTGTTGCTGGAAATAAATTGGTTTGGAGTAGAATGGCACAACATGTCAAAGAAGGTGATATTGTCAAAGCAAAAATTTTGGCTGCCAACAAAGGTGGTCTAATGCTTCAATCTGGTGCCTTGGTAGGCTTCATGCCAGTATCACAACTCAACCCAAACAATTATCCACGCGTTCAAGGTGGTGACAAAAATAGAATTTTGGAACATTTGAGAAAATTCATTGGAGAAACAATCAAAGTAAAAGTTATTACAGCTGACATGGATGATGAAAAACTTATTTTTTCTGAAAAAGAAGTTTGGGAAGAAGAACAAAAAAATGTACTTGATTCTTATAGTGTTGGTGATATTGTAGAGGGAGAAGTAAGTGCTTTGACTTCATTTGGTGCTTTTATCAAATTTGGTAAAAATCTAGAAGGTCTTGTCCATATTTCTGAAATTGTTTGGCAAAGAATTAGTCACCCTCGTGAAGTATTGAAAGTTGGCGACAAAATCAAAGCTCAAATTATTGATCTAAATAAATCAAAAATTTATTTGTCTATCAAGAGACTTATAGTTGACCCTTGGAAAAAAGTAAAAGATACTTATAAAGTTGGTCAAATCATCAACGCTGAAATACACAAAATTGAACCTTTTGGTCTAATGGTCAAACTAGATAATGAAATACATGGTCTAGCTCATATCTCTGATCTTAGTGACAAACGTGTTTCAGACACCAAGATGCTTCTTTCCAAGTTTGAGGTTGGTAAAAAATATAATTTTGAAATTATATCTATTGAACCAGCTGAACATCGTCTAGGTTTGAAGTTAGAAGGTGTAAACAAAAAAGAAGATAAGCCAGCCTCCACTAAAGCTACGGCTGATAATAAAGAAGAAGTAAAAGAAGACAAAAAAGAAAGTAAAAAAGCAAATAAAGAAGAAAAGAAGGAATCCACCTCCACCGCCGAATCGGCGGTTTCGGCGGACGAGGAAAAAACTGAAGAAGTAGTTGCTTAACTTGTCTAAATAGAAATTTAAAACAATCCCGATGTGTCAGGATTGTTTTTTTTTCGAAATGTAAAACTTGGCGGAGAGAGAGGGATTCGAACCCTCGGTACCCTTTCGGACACACCGCTTTTCGAGAGCGGCACCTTAAACCAACTCAGACATCTCTCCATGGTTTGTTATACACTATTACATTTTAAGAAATTTATCAATTCGAGAAAAAAGTATCTTTGCCCCATTTGGCTGGATTTGTCCTAACATAGTCTCGTATGTTGTATAGTGATTTTTCATTTTTGATGACATGTTCATGGAATCTTTCCTGCCAGGAAAATTGCCATTCATTTGTTTCTAGGTGAATTCGTTTGGTTACCACACCTTTGAAACCGCGAATTATTGATGACAAATTATTTTTTTGTGGGCCGAATTTGTTTTGATACGTTGTTGGTAGAGACGCATTGCAATGCGTCTCTACAATACGCGTTTTTATATCATTACCAGACGCATTGCAATGCGTCTCTACAATGTTCGTCTTTATATCATTACCAGACGCATTGCAATGCGTCTCTACAATGTTCGTCTTTATATCATTACCAGACGTATTACCACCAGACGCATTGCAATGCGTCTCTACGGTATTGTTATTATCCAATATTATCACAATCAAATGTACATGATTTGGCATTATTACCCAGGCGTCAATTTTGACATTATTACGTATCTGTTTGGTGTTGGATATTTCTTCCGCGACTATTTTTCCTGCGGTAGACAATATCATTTTATTATTTACAATTTCACCAAAATAACAAAGACGATTTTGGCTACAAATTGTCACAAAATACCAACCAGGTTTTCCATAATCATAACCTGATAATCGTGCTGAGGCTATCCTATATTTGCCCTTGAATTTTTCTATCATAACCCTCCTTTATATTTAGAAATATAACAAACCAAAATAGTATTGCTAAATCATTTTTTATATAAGGTGAATCCACTAAACCTGTAATTAGTAGACCAACTAAACTTACTATAATAATATAATTTTGAACAGCCATCTTTTTTTTAAAAATATTGTTATAAAAAATATTTAGTAAAATTCCTAGGAAAGCTAGAAGTCCAAGTATTCCAGTATTGACCCAGATAGTTAGAAATATATTGTGAGGGTGGTGAAAAATTTCTATATTTTCGCCGTTCACTTTTTGGTGGTAAGGTACAATACGTAAATCATAAGAAGCTAGACCAGAACCAACTATGGGATGATCCTTTAGAAATGTCCAAGTTTCATGCCAAATACCTAGACGAATTTGTCCAGAGCGATCTTGCATGGTTATTTCTTTTTTTATACTAGTTAACTGTGGTAGAGAAAATAATAAAATAAATCCAGTAATGGCAAAAATAGTTGTTAGTAATCTGGTTTTTTTGTAAAAAAATAATAAGAGAAAAATTGTTCCAGTAATACCAATTAGAGCACCAGTAGATTTGGCAAAAATTATAGCCAGAAGACTTGTTGGAATAAAAAAAATAGCAATTATTGTTTGCCAGTTTATTTTTTTGTATTTGAATATATCATAAAAAGTTAGGACAAAAAGTGGTGTCAAAAATAAACCTACACCATTTGGGAAACCATACCAAGCCGTAACTCTATAAGTACTTTGGTTTTCCCAAAAAGAGCTAGGTACCATAAAGCCAGTGTAGTGTTGGTAGATGGCGAGCAGGGAAGTTATTAATCCGGAAATTAGAAGAGCTGTAATCAGATTTTTGCTGTGTTTTTTATCCAAGCCAAGAAGTAATAAGAAAAACAAAATAGGCTCAACATAAAAAGCCTTCCATTCGCCCAGAGCCCCTCTAGTATCAGAGCTAGTAAAAATAGAAATTGTGGAAGCTATTACAAAAAGTAGTAAGAAAAAAAAGAACCAACAATATTTTTTAAAATAATATTTTAATTGTATAAATATTTGTTTATGAAATTTGCCAATTCCCAAAATAAAAATAATAGCAAATTGTAATTCTAATAAAGTGGTAGGCAATGATCCAATCTGAAATCTGATGATATAACTAGGCAATAAAACAAAAAATAAAAATAAGGCATAGTCAAAACGTCTCCAAGTTAATATAGAAAATAATACTAAATAAGTAATTATCAAAATATTGAAATCCATATTAATTTTTTAGACTTAATATATTTTTCAGATGTCCTTTGGAAATAGCTCCCGTCACAAATAACATCAGAGTATAGATTATGGCACTAATTGTTATCAAAAGTAAGATTGGTATTTTTGTTAGTAAAACTATGACAATTCCCATTACCAAACTTGAGATTATTATTTTTAGGAAAAAATTATAATTTAGTTTTTCTTGGACATTTTTTCTGGCCACCAGTGTAACCATAATAGCAGTGTACCATTCAGAAAAGACTGTCATCCAGGCTGCTCCATACATACCATACTGGGGAATAAAAATCATATAGCCAGTGAAGGTGATAACAGCATTGCTGATATAGACCCATAGGACTTCTTTTTGGAGATTGACAGCTACAACCAGATGGCCAAAAATTCCCGCCCAAAATACTCCCAAAATGGCCAGAGACAAAATTTGTAAGGCATCGCCAGAAATTAAAAATTTTTGTCCGGCTACTAGAACCATAATTTTGTGAGATAAAAGAAACAATCCCACAAACATCGGGATAGCCAAAATCATCATGGCATCAAATGCTGTCTGGTATCTTTGTTTGAATTCCTCTTTGTTTTTTTGTGCCCAAGATTGAGCAAGTAGTGGTAACATTATACCCATTACCATCATAGCGGTCTGAACTACAATATCTATCACGCGATAAGCTGCTCCATAAATACCTACATTGGTTTGTGTGTCAAAATAACTAAGCAATAAGATATCACCTTTTAGATAAACGACATTGAAAATTATAGCCACAGCTATTGGCCACATTTTTTTGATTATTTCTCGCCAAATATCTTTGTCAAAGCTGAAATTTAGTTTGGTTTTTTTGCGTATAAATAAATAGAGGGTTGTAGTATAAGCAATACTAGCTATGATGATTACCCACATGATGGTCAAAAAATTAGCTTGATTATAAATAGCTACAAAGAGACCTCCAACCAAGATAATTCTGCCAATAATTTCTCCAAGAGCTTGGATGTGCATCTGGAGTTTTTCTTGCAAAAAACCTACAAATACTTGATTCAAAGCAATAGCCAAAAAGGATATAGCTGAGAAGCCAATGGCAATTTTGACAGTATTTGGATAAGGGAATAATAAGGCCACGAGAGGTGCCAAACTCAAAAAAAATAAAGCAGAAAAAAATCTAAAAGTGATGAGGTTGTTGAATATTTTTTCTTTGGAAAATTTGTTTTCACCAAGCATTTGGGCGGTAACTGGTGTCATACCAAAATCTATGAGTATGCCAACGACACTCAAAAAAGAAATAGTAGTGATATACCAACCAAATTTTTCTTGACCCAAATAGCGGGTCATCATGGCTACAGCAGCTAGACCAAAAAATGTAGAGACGACTTTGCCTAGCATTTGAAAAAAAGTATTGTGAGCAACTTGCTTGGTGACTGACATAAAATTGTGGTAAATGTTGTAGATGTTCTAAAATGTTGTAACTGATTAAATATTGAGAGTGACAAATTGTCCCGATAAAATACGGGATCCCGTACTTAGTCGGGAAACGAGTGAAATTTGTCTATCGTGGTAACGAAATTATCCAATCGGTTGACTGGTCATTTCGTTATTTTTAATTCACGTTATTTATTAAATTATTATCCAAAACTTATGCCCATTTTACCAAATTTTGCTTAATTTAGCAATATCTGCAACTGTTGTACAACTGTTGGAGAAAAATAGCAAATTGTGTTATAATAATTTAAGTTAGTTTATCTTGTTTGTAATCTGTATATTTTATGTTTTCCAAAAAAGTTTTCTTATATTTTATCAACTTGTTTGTTCTAAGTAGTATTTTTGTTTTTGCACCGGCTATTGTTAAAGCAACTACTTTACCTGTCGTTTCAGTACGTGATCCTGGTTTTGTTGCTCAGTATGTTAGTCAAAGTATCAATGATCCTATCAAAATAGAAGCCGGAGCTACTGTCACTGTGGACTTCAAGTTCAAAAATATTGGTACAGCTACTTGGGATAGTAATAGTAAAAATTTTATTTCTGCTTTTACTATGGAACCACGTTATCATATTTCTGATTTTGCCGGTGCCAATTGGTTGGACAAAGAACAAACTGCCAAAATTGTTGGTGTAGTAAAACCTGGTCAAATAGGTATTGTCAGTGTCCAAATAAAAGCTCCTGAAAAAATAGGCACATATACTGAGAAGTTTTGGTTGGCTTCACAAAATCATACTTGGGTGAAGGGTGGTTATTTTTATTTTATTCTCAATGTCGTAGCCAAGACTACAGTTTCTACACCGGTTAACACTACTACTACTACTACTAATACAAATAGTACTACCTCAGAGAAAGTAGTTTCTAGTGAATATCAAGCTAAACAATTTATCTTAAATACCAAAAGTGTCACAGCTTCTGGTGGAGAAAAAGTAAAAGTAATTTTAGGTTTGCAAAATTTGGGTTTAGCAACTTGGCAAAAATATTCTATTGTAGCTAATAATCCTGTATCTTTGGCTAGTAACTCAGTTTCTAGCCTAACTTTTGCTGATTCTGACTGGAAAAATAATAATATTATTTTGGAAAAAATTCAAGAAGTGTCCCAATGGGGTACTACTAGAGATCAATTCAATTTTGTGACACCTCAAAAAGCTGGTACTTATACTTTTACTTTGAAATTAAAAGCTAATGATCAAGAAATAAATGGTCTAGAGATAAATATTCCTGTAAATGTGACTGCTAATGCTGCTAATTATGTTGATTCTTCAATTGTTAATCAAGAAGTACCACGTCTTACAGAAGAGCCAACTATCAGAGTAGGGGTCTGGCAAAATCCAACAGACAAAGTGAAATTCCAATCAGCTGATGATAACTATCTTGTCTTTGCTGGTGCAATACAACAAGGTATTTTGAGTATAAATACCTTAGCGATAATGTATTATCAAGATGGTATTTATTATTTCAATTCTTTGGGATTGGATTTTGCTACTAGTGAATTTATTCGTCTTGTTCCTCAAAGTAATATTCATGCTGTCTTTGTTTTGGTAAATTATGATAGACCAGTTAGCTGGAAAGGTCCTGTCAATTTCAACAAATATCGTGGAATTATGGAACTTCGTAAAGTAAATAATAGTACTGATATCTATGTAATTGAAGAAGTTCTGATGGAAGATTATATCGCTGGTATTGCTGAGACTTCCAATGCTGGCCCAACAGAATATATCAAAGCCTTGTTGGTCGCTGCTCGTACTTATGGTTATTATATAAAAGAATATACCAATAAACACAATTCTCGTAATTTTGATGTGGTGGCTAATACTGGAGATCAATTGTATCTTGGTTATGCTAGTGAAGTACTTATGCCAAATGTTGTGTCTGCTCAAAAAGCCACTAGAGGCTATATGATTACTTATGACAATAATATTGTTATAACACCATACTTTGGTAATAGTGATGGTCGTACCAGAAATTGGACAGAAGTTTGGGGAGGAATTGCCAAACCTTGGCTTGTGTCAGTACCAGCTATTTATGACGAGAGGGATGGCAAATCTATGTGGGGGCATGGTGTAGGTATGAGTGCTCGTGATGCTGCTTATATGGCTGATGATGGTGGCAAAAATTGGCAAGAAATAATAAAACATTATTATACGGGTATCAATATAAATTTGATTTATCAATAATTTATGGATGTTATTTTCAAAAAGAAATGTTTGTTACCTACCACTAGAGTTTGTGTTCGTCTCAAAGCTTTGCGTGAAGAAAAACATATTTCTTTGTCAGAATTAGAACAAAGAACAAAAATAAACAAATCATATCTATTGGCAATTGAAGAATGTCGTTTTTCGGATTTGCCACAATCTTCTTTGTACAAAAAGAATTTTGTAAAAAAGTATGTGCAAGCTTTGGGTGAGGATGCTGTATGTTTTGTAGCACAATTTGTCAAGGAAGAATTGACTTATGATATACCAAAAGAAACTAGGCTAGATTTAAAAAAATATCATTTTAGTAATATCCCAAGCACTGTACGTTTTTCTCTTTTTAGTGTGGTGGTAATTTCACTATTACTTTTTTTGGGTTTTCATGTCAAAAATGTTTTGACACCACCAAGTCTTGTGGTGTTATCACCAGAAAATGGTTTTATTAGTAATAGCAATTTTGTAGATGTCAATGGTAAGACTGATCCAGAAATTCAAATTACTATCAATGATGAATTGGTAAAAAATGATGAAAATGGTAATTTTAGCCAAAATATAAATTTACTTCCTGGTATCAATACCTTTGTAATAGAAGCCAAGAACAAACATGGTAAAATTACCGAAGAAGTAAGAAATGTAATTTATAAAAATAGTGGTGGTCTTTCTTTGAAGTAACATTGATTGTACAGATTTTGAAACAGATTACACAGATTAAAAAAACGACGTGGTAGTTTTTATTGAACCTAATTTTTATCATAACAAATTGTTGATAACTTATAGTGAAAGATAAATTTTAAAAGTTGCTATTTTCATAGAAAAATATTATAATATACTTAACTGTAAGATATAATAGCGTTGTTTACACTTTTGAGATAAACTAATGAATAGTTTAACTCAAGAGTAAGTAAGCAATAAAATATGGTTATTCACAAAAGAACTAGGATAACTCCTTTACAAAGAAAGGAGTTAGTAAAACTTTACTATGTGGAACATACAAGGGTTTGTGACTTAAAACGTAAGTATTCAATTTCTGCTCCTACAGTGTACAAAATAATACACAGGGCTAGATTAAATGATTACAGTATCCATAAA
>MNVC01000021.1 GCA_001871435.1 Candidatus Magasanikbacteria bacterium CG1_02_32_51 | reverse complement strand
AAATTGATCCAAAGACTGAAAAAATTACTGATTGCAAATGGCAGACTTTTGGTTGTGGTAGTGCAATTGCCTCTACTTCAATGTTGTCGGTCATGCTTTCAGAAGATGGTGGTAGAAGTCTAGAAGAAGCTCTAAAAATAAAACCACAGCACATCATGGAACGTCTAGGTGGTTTGCCAAATAGGAAAATTCATTGTTCAGTACTTGGTGACAAAGCTTTGCAATCAGCCATAAATGATTGGTACAGAAAAACTGGTCAACATGACAAAATAATTACCAAAGGAGCTAAAGTAATTGATGCTATACTAAATATTACAGATTATGATATTGAAGAAGCTGTGCTTGAAGGGGCTAAGACTTTGGAAGATGTTCAGAAAAAATTGAAAGTTGGGGTAGCTACACCGGAAGCCATTCCAGAGATTGAACAACTTATTCGTTTTTATAGTGAAAAATATTATGGCGCTGAATAAAATTTATAAAAAAAGTTCTCCCCCTACTAGGGGGAGTTAGAGGGGGTCCATCTTTGAACAAAACGTTTTGTTATACAAAAGACCCCACCTAACCTCCCCTAATAGGGGAGGGAATCATAAAGATAGATATGTCAAAACAAAAATTAACCAAAGATTTAATAATAAAACAATTAGAAACTATCATAGATCCACATATTGGAATAGATATTTGGACGCTTGGTTTTATTTACGAAATAAATATCAAAGATGATAAAAATGTTCATATTCTTATGACCTTGACAACCCCAATGTGTCCATTAGATGGTGATATCAAAGACATGATAAAGGATACTCTAGCTGAAATTGGAGTAGAAAATGTGGAAATAGAAAAAACTTTCGATCCGCCTTGGACTCCTCCAGAGGCTCTTCGTCGTATGATGGGTGTTTAGTACAAATTAAAAAATATGGAAGCAAAAAAAATAGAAGTCTGTTGTGGAGGAACTTGTCTTGGTAGAAAATCAGATGAAATATTTGATTATTTACAAGAAGAATACAAAAATACTGACACCGCAGTTCATATGTGTAGTTGTTTGGGTCGTTGCAAAAAAGGATCAAATATTTTGGTTAATGATGAAAAAGTTTATCATTACAGTAAGGTCAGAACTATCAAAGAACGTATTGAAAATGATGAAGGAATAGAGTACAATAGGTACGATGATGAAGATAAACTTGATTTGAGTAGTGACTTTTTGGGAGATCTATAATAAAATTACAAAATTCAAAATCCAAATTACAAATAATTTCAAAAAATATGGATAGTCACGAACCAAAAATGCCAATAAACTTTGATACTTTATCAGAAGATATCTCTATGAAAATTAGAGCAGGTGGTAAGATTCGTCGTATAGTGGTAGATAGAGAAGCTTGTATTGGCGCTCAGTCTTGTGTGGTAGTTGCTCCTGGAGTATTCCAAATGGATGATGATAATCTAGCTTATGTGACAGATCCAAATGGAGAAAATGAAGACACTGTGATGCTTGGAGCTCAATCTTGTCCTGTGCTAGCTATCCATCTTTATGATGAAGAAGGTAACCAGATTTTTCCAGAAGAATAAAGCAGATTAAAACACTAGAACATTAAAACATAAAAACACCAAAGGTGTTTTTATGTTTATCTATTTTTTACCAGACTTACTCTAAGACTTTTACATAGATATCATCATATCTCACATTGGCGCCAGTTTGGTAAGTATAGTCGGTTGTGTCTAAATTTATTTGATTTTTTATGGTGTCCAAAATAAATTTGAAAATCACTCCATCGTTTGTAGTATATGTGGCTGTATTACCATTTATTAGAGCTATTCCTGACAAATTACCAAAATGATCGCCGTAGTAAGCATTGAGTTCAAATTGTAAAGTATTATTATCATTTTGGGTTATTGTCAAATCACTGGACAAATTACCGGAATTGTTTAATCCTTGCCAAGTACCAACAAAAGAGATCTCTGTGTTTTGTTTATTTTCTGAAATGTTTGTTTGTTTATAATTTTCTGGTATTTCTTTGGGGGCTGTGACAGGGGATGGGGAAAGAAATAGAAAATAAGACGCAACAAACAAAGCTAAAATAATTAAAATACTGACAGGAACAATTAATTTTTTCATAGATAAATTAGATTAATAATACCTACATTGTACTACAAAGTAGTAAAAAAACCAATCTTAGATGAACGGGACCCTGTTTAGTAGACACGGACAAAAAACAACGAATTTTAATTTAATTGAGAAAGAAGATGATGCTTGTATTGTACAGGAGTCATCTTTTTTATTGCCCATTGTTGGCGATGATTGTTGTAATAATCCATGTAGTTAGAGATTAAAGTGTTTAATTCCTTTAAGGTTTTACAATTTTGGTAATCTACATCATCTTTAAAATGACCAAAGAATGATTCTGTTGGAGCATTGTCTATGCAGTTACCTTTTCTAGACATGGACTGAACTAATTGTAATGATTTAACTTTGTTAATATAACTTGGGTTAGTGTAGTGAAATCCTTGATCAGAATGAATGATAGTTTGGTTACTAATAATTTGTTTGTTCTTTAACTCTTCTAGAGAGTCTAATACAAATTTCATAGTTAAGTTACTAGAAATCTGCCAACTTATTATCTCTTTAGTGGCAATATCTTTAATAATTGACAGATAGGCTTTACGTCCATAAGCATGATAAAGATAAGTGATGTCAATTCCAAGTACTTGTCGAGGAATATCTTGTTTAAATTTCCTAGCTAAGATGTTTTCAAATGTTCGGTGTTCCTGAGTTTTCTTCATAATCATTTTGTAAGGGTTTTTTCTTCTAATCTTGGTCTGCAAATTATTTTCTCTCATTATCCTCTTTATCTTCTTATGGTTCATTATAATGCCATAATTAGCCTCTAAACGCATTTTAATGGGTCTCCAACCAAGTTTAGCCTTGCCTTTTTCAAATATTTTTTTGATTAACAAATAATCATTATTACTTTTACTTGGCAGTTTTAAATGTTTGTAATAACCACACCTAGAAACTTGAGCAATATCACACAACATTTTAGTATTGCTACTAGTAGTTAGTTTCTTAATTATTTGGTATCTCTCTACTGGTCTAAGTTTTACTCCGTTTTTCTTCTTTTTAGACCGCGGAGCTTGGCTAAAAAATCGTTTTCAGCATTTAGATAGGCTATTTTAGTTTCTAAATATTCTATTTTCTTGTCTTTATTTTTAAATTGTAACTTGGCTTTTCTACCACCTAGTTTACCTCTGTTTTCAACTAAACCCTTTAACCCTTCTTTGTTCATTGTTCGCCGCCATCTAAACAAACAGTCTTTAGCTTTGTTCTTACCTATAATACTAACATTAAATCCAGCTTCTGCAAATATTTCATTTGGACTGTAACCCTCTTCTAAATATTTACTAATAGCCCATACTTTAAACTTTTCTTTGTAAGTAATATTAGTAGCACTGCACCTTACTACATTTTCATTACTTAGTAACTCTTTTATTTGTTCTTGTTTAAACATAGTTTGTTAAATTATTAGCTTTCTATTATATTTTACACCAAACTACAAAAAGTAGACACTTTCGTGTCTACTTTTTGGGGTCCAGTTCATTAGTATCGTTTTTAATACTGTCATCCTGTCCGTCAGCCGACGGATCAGGATCTTTCTTATACAAAGACGTCTCAAACAAAAAAGATACTGAAACAAGTTCAGTATGACGTTTTTCGAGGTGTATTTTACATTTGACAGGAGAGAGAACGTAAACTTGATTTTTCCTACTAAATAGTATAAGATTAGGTTGTAACTACTTATATTTAGAAGTTATTTAGAATCATTGGAAAGTTTTGTTAGTTAGAAATATTTATCTTAAGAAAGATCCCTAGCTGTATTCTCAGCTCGGGATGAACTTACTATGTCCGACATAAATCTTATCAAAGAAAAAATAGACGTAGTAGATCTCATTGGTGAATATGTCCAGCTCAAACCTGCTGGAGTTAATCACAAAGGACTTTGTCCTTTTCATCATGAGAAGAGTCCATCATTTATGGTCAATCGCGAACGACAGAGTTGGCATTGTTTTGGTTGTGCCAAGGGTGGTGATATTTTTTCGTTTGTGCAAGAGATAGAAGGAATGGAATTTCGAGAAGCACTCAAATATCTGGCTGATAAAGCTGGTGTACAACTCACTAATACTTTTAAAAATGAAGCAGAGAGTAGTCTAAAGAATAGATTGAAAAATATTAATTATGATGCTTCCCATTTTTTTTATAATTTTTTGCTCAAGATGGAGTCTGCCAAAGATGCCCGTGATTATCTGCAAAAGAGGGGATTGACTCAAGATACAATAGACAATTGGCAAATTGGCTTTGTACCAGAACAATGGGATCTTCTCACTCAATATTTACTTAAAAAAGGACATAGCATAGATGATCTTGTCGCTTCAGGATTGACTATCAAACGCGATAATGCCAATATTGCTACTAAACAAGGTTTTTATGATAGATTCCGTGGTAGAATAATGTTTCCTATCTGGGATGTCCATGATACTGTGGTTGGTTTCACTGGTAGAGTTTTGATAGAGACGGACAAAAGTGGTGGTAAATATGTGAATACTCCACAGACTGCTCTTTTTGATAAGTCTAGCGTAATATTTGCTTTGAATAAAGCCAAAAAAAGTATCAAAGAAAAAGATTTTGTAGTTGTGGTAGAAGGACAAATGGATGTAATTGCTTGTCATCAAGTTGATATGACAAATGTTGTGGCATTTTCTGGGACAGCTGTTACAGCTGAATTGGACTTACATAAATCTGATGCTGAACAACAAAAAAAACAAATTGGTTTGTTAAAAAGATATACAAATAATATGAGTATGGCTTTTGATGTTGATGAGGCTGGAGAAAAGGCTGCAAGACGTACTATAAGTTTGGCAATGTCAGCTGGTATGAATGTCAAAATTATTCAAATTCCAGAAGGTGCTGGTAAAGATCCAGATGAGTGTATCAAAAAAAATAAAGAAGTTTGGTTTGAAGTCGTCAAAAATGCCAGTGAAGTAATGAATTGGTATTTTTCTCGGGCTTTTATAAACAAAGATATCAATAATCCCAAAGACAAACAACATATTGCTTCAGAATTGCTAGACAAAATTCAACATATTCCTTTTGCTGTGGAGCGTGATTATTGGTTAAAAGAATTAGGTCATAGTTTGGGAGTAGATATTAGTGTTTTGCGTGATGATTTGGTTCGGATTAAAAGTGAAGAAAAAATACCAGTTGAAAAGAAAAATTTTGACAAAAATATTGAAACAAAAACAATCAATTTGCCAGAAAGTCGCTTGAATGAATTGGTAAAAACATTTTTGGTACTATTTTTGCGATTTTATGATTTTATCAAAGATACTCCTAATTTATTTTCTATAGATTTGTCTTTATCCACAGGTAAATACAATGAGCTTTACGAAATGCTAAAAAGTAGGTATAATGAGGGAAATAAGGATATTTCTAATTTTAGAGATTACTTTTCTCATGAAAACCAAGAAAATATTATAGATGTTCTTTTGATGCAAGGTGAAAAAGATTTTTTTGGTTTTAAGGAAAATGAAGCCAAAAATGAAGTAAAAATTTTGTCAAAAAGAATTTATGAAGAGTGGCTCAAAGAAGAAAAAAATAGAATTCAAAATGAATTATCTTTGGCAGAAAGTAAGGGGGATACTGATAAAGTGGATGAATTGATGAAACGTTTTCAGAGTTTGTCATAAAATGACAAATTTCAAAGCTCAAATGTCAAATCAAATTCAAATGTTTAATGACAAAATTTTAATTTATTATTTGTTATTTATTTGGTATTTGGATTTTGTAATTTTATAAATTATTTATCTCTTTAATTAAGAGTTCTAATTTCAAAAAACATGCCTAGGGGCAAAAAATATACAATTAAATCTCCACGTAAAGTAGCAAAAAAAATACGTGGTACTAGTACTAAAAAAGCTGTCAAAAAAACAGCCAAAAAAAGTACTCCAAAAACCGTTTCAAAAAAACAGGTTACTAAGAAAAAGTTTACATCCCGAATAAGTAATATTATTAAACGGGTCAATAAAAACAAAAAGACTTTTTACTCTAAAAAGTCTAAAAATAAAAGAGTTGTTAAACCATACAAATCACAACAAAAAAAAATTGACAAATCAAAATTTGACAAGAATTTTGTGGTACCAACAGCCAGCCAGGTAGAAAGATTAGTTAAAAAAGGGCGAGAAAGAGGTTTTCTTACCGAGCATGAAATATTAGCGCTTTTTGATAGATTGGAAAACTATCTTGATGTATATGAAACATTTTTGGAACAAATGGATAGGAATAGCGTGGCTGTAGTAGAAGTCCAACAAGGTGGATTTTTGGGAAATAATTATAATAATCATCGTAATAATGTTATGACTGGTTTGCAAGGTGATCAGCCTGATGTTGAAGTTGGTTTGTCTTTTGATCTTGCTAATATTTCTCAAGATTCTATCCAGATGTATTTGCGTGAAATTGGTAAAGTTCCTCTTTTGACAGCTGATGAAGAAGTGTCTTTGGCCAAAAGACGAGAAAAAGGAGACAAAAATGCTGAACGAAAAATGATTGAAGCCAATTTGCGTTTGGTGGTCTCTATTGCTAAAAAATTTGTAGGAAAATCTCTATCAATGCTTGATTTGATTCAAGAAGGAAATATTGGTCTATTTCGGGCTGTCAAAAAATTTGATTATCGAAAAGGTTACAAATTTTCTACTTATGCTACTTGGTGGATAAGACAAGCTATTACACGATCTCTTGCTGATCATTCTCGTACAATTAGAATTCCAGTACACATGGTAGAGACTATCAATCGTTTGCAACAAGTTTCTAGACATCTTTTGCAAGATTTGGGTCGTGATCCAACCCCAGAAGAAATTGCTGCCGAAATGGGTGAAGAAATAGAAAAAGTAAAACATATTATCAAAATTTCTCAAGATACTGTTTCATTGGAAACTTCAGTAGGAGACGATGAAGATGATGATACTTCACTATCTGACTTTATCAAAGATGTCAAATCTATTAGTCCATCGCAAGTTGCTGGTGTGGAATTGCTAAAAGATTATATCAAAGAAGCTATCAAAGATCTTTCTCCTCGTGAAAAGAAAATCTTAGAAATGCGTTTTGGACTGGACGACGGTGTTACACATACTCTTGAGGAAGTTGGAAAAGAGTTTGGGGTTACTCGTGAACGTATTAGACAAATTGAGTCAAAAGCTCTTGATAAGATCAAGGATTTTGATGTGATTAAGAAGTTGCGGGATTACTAGGTGATGAAAGCATTAAAACATAAAAATAATCCCGATTGAGTCGGGATTGTTTTTGTTTTGGATTTTTGACAGAGGTAAGGGTGAATGTTTTCTGGAGCAATTAGCCACAGATATTGACATAGTATCCTATATATAGTATAGTTTATTTAGAAGATAAGTCCTTAGGGTAAAGCCTTGTGGAGAGCGTTCTCGTCAAGAACATCTCGATGAAGCAGGGACATTCCCAAAAGGCTCTTTCAGAAGATCCGCATTATAGCGGATTTTTGATTTGTATAAGTTTATACCCAAGTTTAATGAATACAGCTTTTTCATCTTGTTGGTATGCTTTGTAAAAAGTATTAGATACAAAATCCGCTAGTTCCACCAAAATGTCTAAATAGGACGGTGTGGGTAGAAAATAACAATCAGTGCCAACAAATTCATTCTCTAAAAAATTATCAATATTTTCTTGAAAATTATTCGCTCCAGCCAGTCCACCAGGGTGTTTGCGTGAATCAATAACAATTTTAACTGTTTTGTATTCTTGAAGCGAAAGTTCCTTGAATAATTTTTTTAATAACTCTGTATAGACATCGTCAAAATTCATTTTGTGTTTGTCAAAATAATCATGTGGAATTTCTTGCACCAATTGAAATACAGAGAGAATCGTCACGTCAGAATTATTTAAAAGCGGAATGCTTTTTTTTCTTAGATCTTCAAAATACGGATCAGTGGCGTGGATCCGTCGTTTATATTTAGTGTATGGTTTGCGGATATTCTTCCAGCGTTTTCTCAACCGATTAGTATTCAAAACACTAAAACCATTTATACTAATAAACATTTTGCCTTTGGATTTTTGTAGGTTGTATGATTCGTCGAGGTAGATGTTCATGTTATTATTTGTTCTTGAATATTATATTACAAAAACAAGCCTTTTTCAATGGCTTGTAAAGTAGGGGAATTAAAGGGTTGAATGGCCCCCCTAAGGACAATAAATGTTTTTTTATTTCTTAATTACAGCCCAACTTATTTTTAATATAATTAATTTCTTGATTATCAAAACCAAAGGTTGGTGCGGGTGCTCCAGTTTCTGTGGACATTACTGTTCTGCCTCCATATACATTTGGATTTCCTAAACATTGGTAAGGAGTTATTTTCGTTCCATTTTTTTCGCCGCAATAACTTTTGTTCCAATCATCATTTGCTTCAAAACATCCTGCCTTTTCAAAATTTACTTGGTTTGGTGGGTTGAGAGATTGCGGATAATAACAGTATTGATCCCACAAGCCTAAAACATGCCCCAATTCGTGAATTTCTGCACCTGGTAAGTACCATTTGTTGATTCCTCCCGTATCACCAATTTGACAATCAACTGGAAGTTGTTCACCATCAGGATTCAAATATCGAGCGTTTGCAGATTCACCATAAGTTTTTTTAAACTCCTCTTGCACTCTGTATGTGCCTTTTGGAAAACAAAAATTAGTTAATATATGGATGCGTATATTATTTTTACAATTTTTTGCATCAGCCGCGTAGACCAATCCAGAAATTGAATTATCAATATATTTTTTTACATTTTCATAATTTGAATATTTTGTATAATACACCACGTTTAATTTGGCTGGCTTACAGACCCCATTTATGTAAACTTCGTCGTTATTGCATTTTTTACTCATTTCACTATTATCTGGTAGCCAGTCATTTATAACAATGCATTTATCTCTAAGACATTGTTCATTTGAATTACAAAGGTTATTATTTTGCCAGCAACCATTTTTTTCGCTATTTTGTTTAGTTTGGCATTGATTATTAATGCAATCAAATCCATTTACACATACCGGATTATTGAACTGACATCCAGATTTCAACACACACTGGTTATTAACACAATTATAATTATTTCCACACATTGGATGACTGTATGCACAACCAGATTTATATATACATTGATTATTTATACAATCATAATCAGAACCACATGAAGGGTTATTATATTGGCAACCAGTCTGTTTTAATTCTTTTACTTCATTGGCATTTGTATCAGCGTAAGACTCACTATTTTTTATTATCACGATCCTATCCCATCTAAAGCCTAAAGCATTAAATTCCGTTTCATTTTGAATATATCTTTTAATTTGTTTTGACGAATCATTTGGATTTTGTTCTAAACGGTAAACTTTTGGGTCATTAGCATATTTTACAAGTGTATAGTTGGGGTGGTGATTAGTGTAATTTATCTCGCTGGCAGTTTGGTATTTATCTAATAACCTTTGATCGACATCCTCTATCCAATTCCAAGAATAACTTAAATTATTAAAAACATTTTCAGAAGTAATCCAATATTTTTCTGTATCCATCAAAAGATAGACTTTAGGGTCATTTATAGTTTTTATCAAAGCTCCATATTTAGGGTCATATTTTGGCCCGTAGGGCATAAAGCCGAGATTGTCATTGGGAATTGAATTTAAAATTTCAGAAGAAACGGTTTTAACATTGTTCCAATAGTCAAAATAAGTAAAAAAGATATTGGCTTTGTTAAATGCCCTTTTAGTGCAGTTTTCAGTTACGTAATAGATTGAGGGTGAATTATTAAGTTTGTAAGCCTGTTGTATCAATAGGGGGCAACTTTGAGCAGAAGAAGTGTTAATAAAAAATAAAGTAAATAAACAAATTGTAAAAAGTAGAAAGAATATTTTTTTCATAAGAACGATCAAATTAGTAATTTTTATATTTCACATAACGTTCGTGCGTAACCGAAGTTGCGAAGCAATTTTGGAGAGCCGTGAGGTGAACCGGTTACGCGCTGTTATATGAACTTCTTAAAATAATTGCTAAAATATATTATATTTTTTGTATAAATGTGTAAACATAACCTGTAAGATATAATAGCGTTGTTTACACTTTTGAGATAAACTAATGAATAGTTTAACTCAAGAGTAAGTAAGCAATAAAATATGGTTATTCACAAAAGAACTAGGATAACTCCTTTACAAAGAAAGGAGTTAGTAAAACTTTACTATGTGGAACATACAAGGGTTTGTGACTTAAAACGTAAGTATTCAATTTCTGCTCCTACAGTGTACAAAATAATACACAGGGCTAGATTAAATGATTACAGTATCCATAAAAGCGTTAATAAGAGAT
>MNVC01000016.1 GCA_001871435.1 Candidatus Magasanikbacteria bacterium CG1_02_32_51 | reverse complement strand
TTCAAATTCATAACATAGCTATTGTAGCAAAAAACTCCCTTTTTGGGGAGTGTCAATAAAATTCAGATTAATTAAAATTAGTACTTTTTTCCCCCCATCTTAAAAAGATAGGGAACACTTATAAGTACAACGTGCTATACCACACCCAATTTCAATTTCTTCTCCACCACGTAGCATACAGTACTTTTTGGATAATTCACTGAAAAAACCACTATCAAGGTCGCTACTAAATCGAACTCTAATAAGAAAAAAACTCATCAATACCAAACCGAAAAGCAAAAATAGAAAGAATTTGAATGATTTGGACATAAAGTTATTTTTTTTAGGCTGACAATAAATTTTAATGACACATCTAGTGCTCTCGCTAAGAATTCCTCCTTTGCTCTAACTTCGTGAGCTACGGAAGATAAACATATTTTTTATAATAATAGTCCAGAGCTTTAGCGTAGGACTAGTGCTCTCGCTAAGAATTCCTCCTTTGCTCTAACTTCGTGAGCTACGGAGGATAAACATATTTTTTATAATAATAGTCCAGAGCTTTAGCGTAGGACTAGTGCTCTCGCTAAGAATCGAACTTAGATCATCAGTTCCGCAAACTGAAGTCCTATCCATTGAACGACGGGAGCTTGTTTTATTTTGTCTAAAAATAAAATTATAAAAGATAAAAATATATACTTTTTGACGCTCTTGTCTGTCTTGCAGAGCCCGCCTAGGGTTGGGACGGAAACGATTAAAGCTTTGTCAAAATATGCAAAAATTATAGACTAAAAAGACTTTTTTGTCAATAAAAAAACTTGGAATTTTACCCAAATTTTTTATAATCTGTTTACTGTTGTCTATCTACTATTTGTTTTTATCTAGTGTAAACGCCACTTTCTACCGATCATATCACTAAAAGGCTCTTGTTCTTTTTCGATGTTTTCTTCTATGAAAGAACGCATAGTGATTCTAATTTCATTTGGAT
This sequence comes from Candidatus Magasanikbacteria bacterium CG1_02_32_51, assembly GCA_001871435.1. Classification (GTDB taxonomy): domain Bacteria; phylum Patescibacteriota; class Patescibacteriia; order Magasanikbacterales; family UBA922; genus UBA1557. Next base: position 8,248 of record MNVC01000016.1, on the reverse strand, counting down.
CCATATCAATAAGAGGTATGCGTAATCTGGGTGTAAAGTTGCTAATAGTCTCAATATAAATAATTTTTACTTGTTCTTCAGGATTATAAATTATATAAAATTCATCCAACTCTGAATATGAATAAAACCGATCATTTATGATGACTCCTAAATCTGTAATAAGGAATGGTATAACAATAGGATCTTGGTGAGCTTGCAAAAAAATAATAATAATAAACAAAATCAAAATAAGAGAAAACAAAAAGTTGGATGATAACAAAGAATAAGTTATCAAAGCAAAACCAATTAAACCCATAATAATATACCAAGCTTTATTTCTTTCGTGTTGTTCATATTCTGGAATACTCCACTCATGCAAAACTTCTCCAATATTTTGATTTTCTGCTATTTTTTTAGGCATACATCTATATATAAAATTATATACATATAATAGCACATTTACACTACTTAGTCTATAAAAAACACAAAACTACGATCTAAATGACAAATTTCAAAGCTCAAATGTCAACTTGTCCGCCTTAGGAGGAATCAAATCCAAATATCAAATTTATTTTTTGTCATTTAATCATTTGTAATTGATTTGACATTTGGATTTTGTAATTTGAAATTTCTTCATAATCTCTACAAATGCCATAAACAAAAAAGACCTCTCCAAAAAATGAGAGGTCTTTCAAAATTAAAATAACTATTAGATATCTAGGTTGTCGATAGCACTAGTATCTACGTCTTCAGTCATACTGTTATTAACAGGTGCAGAAGAAGACTCTGGTCTACGATGTTGTGAACCTTCTGGTTCATTGATCTTTAAGTTTACAAGTGCATTGTTCTTAGCTCCAACAACTTTAAGCAAAGTGCGGATAGCACGGACAGTGTTACCACGTCTGCCAATGACATAACCAATGTCAGTTGGATTAAGATCTAAAGTGATAAGCACACCACGTTCATCTACTGTACGGGTAGCTTTTACTTCGTCTGGATTATTTACAATCGCTCTAATGACGAATTCGATAAATTCTTGATCTTGTACCATATCTTTTCAAGATTACATAATTAATAAAATTTACGATTTTGACAACCTTTCTCGACAAAAAGAACGTCTGAATCGTGTAAATATTATAGCATACAAATATTCACCAGTCAAGATACTGTATTAGTCAAAGAAAAATTATTTATACATAATAAATTTTTACAAAACAAAAATCTCGTTAGCAACGAGATTTTTTTGTATTTTTCTTGATAGTTTATACTTTCTCTGCAGAGGTTTTGACTTCGGCAATTGCTTTTTCAACAAGAGCTTTTTTAGAATTTTCTTTTTCAGCTAGTTCAACTTTTTTGGCACCAATTTTAACTTTACGTTTATTGCTAATAGTTACAGATTTTCTCTTTTTACCTTCTATTATACCTTCACGCACCAAGATATTGTTTACAGTATTAGATGTTTGAGCACCTTTACTTATCCAATATTTAATACGGTCAGCTTTGAGTTCCAATACTTTTGGAATTTGTATAGGATTATAATTACCCAAAATTTCCAAACTATTGTATTGTGTATCACGAGCTTTTTCAGAAACAATCAAACGATAAGTCGGATTTTTTCTTTTTCCCATTCGTTGTAGACGGATTGTCAACATAATATTAATTTTATATAAATAAACCTTCTTGAGCGTGTGACGGTTTACAGGGGATATTCTAACAAATTAGCCTTTTTTTGTCAAGTATAACTAATTATATAACTAATTATCCAATTTAACACTAAGTAATTTACTAATACCATCATTATTCATGGTCACACCATAAAGTACATCCACAGCATGCATGGTCACTCTGTTGTGAGTAATAACAATAAATTGTGATTGCATGGACAACTCACCAAGAATTTTGGTAAAACGAGTAGTATTGGCTTCGTCCAGTGCTGCTTCTACTTCGTCAAGAATCACAAATGGTGACGGATTGGTATGCAAAATTGCACAAAGCAAAGCAATAGAAGTCATAGTTCTCTCGCCACCAGAGAGTGCTGAAATATTTTTGATCTTTTTTCCTGGCGGACAAGCATAAACTTCCACACCCATCAGAATTTTTTTATTACGCGCCGTAGCCTTAGCGGAGGCGGGTTCGTTTTCTAATTCTAAATTTTCTTCCCCTTCTATCACCATTTCCATATTTCCTTCAGCTTCCAATTCTTTATCTCTTTCTGTACCATAGACTTCTACAAGCTCAGCATTACCACCTTCAAACAATAATTTGAAATAACGGGCAAATTCTTTTTTAATTTTATTGAAACTTTCTTTGTGTTTTTTCTTCATTAGTTTATCAAGCTCAGCAATCATCTTTTCCAAATCAGCCGAAGCTTTGGTCAAATCCTCTAATTCAAAAGAAAGAGAATCATAACGTATTTTGATTTCTTCATATTCACCCATTACACTTTCATCAATTCCACCAATTAGGGACAACTGATATTTGTATTTTTCAATCTCAATTTTTGTATGTTCCAATTCATCTTCTCCAAATTTTATTTCTAATCTAGAAGTAATATTACCAATCCCTTCTTGCAACTCCGAAAATATTTCTTGTTCAAGATCTTCTCTATGAGTTTGTAACTTTACTATTTCCATTTGTAATAGATGTTTTTCATCAGCTTGTTTGTTTAGAGACAGTTGTTCAGATTGCATGCTATCTTGCAAAGCAAAAATTCTTTGTCTTTTTTGTTCTTCTTCTAAATTAAGTTTTTCTATTTTTTTATTGACTACTTCTAATCTTTTTTCTACATTAGATATTTGTATGACCATTTCATCTTTTTGACTATAAAAAGTCTTCATCATATCACTATATTCTACTTTGGAGAGCGAATGCATAGATAATTCTTGTTTGAATTGGGAAAGTTCTTTAGAAACATCATGCAAGCTATTTTGTATCAAAGATATTTTCTCACTCTGTACTTGGTCTTGCATACGCATTTCCAAAACATTTTCTTTGTTATTTTCAATTTGTATTTCTAGTTTATCCAAAATTATTTTATTTTCTATCGACTCTTGTTTCAATTGTTCATAAGCATATTCATTGAAATCTTGATTTCCACCAGCAAAAGATAAAACACCTTTTTTGGCACGACGAAAACCACCTTTCATAGAGCCACTAGTCTCCATGATATCACCTTCCAAAGTCACCATACGGACTCTACCAATGCCAATTTTGCGTGAGGTATCAATATCTTCAACAATAAGAGTAGAACCAAAAACATAAGAAAAGACATCCTCATAAACAAGGTCATAATTTACCAGATTGACTGCCAAACCATAGACACCAGAAGTATTATCCAAATCTTTAATATCATTGGTAACAAAACGACTTCTAATTTTGTTGAGTGGTAAAAAAGTCGCAAAACCAAGTTGTTGATTTTTCAAAAATTGGATACAAGCCTGAGCTACACTATCATTTTCTACTACAATAGAACCAAGATGAGACTGTGCTGCAACCTCTAGAGCTAAACGATATTTTTCATCCACTTTGGCAAGTTGAGCAATCAATCCATGAACTTTGCCACCAAATTTGCCAGGTACTTGCATAAGTATAGCATTGACAGCACGTAGACCTTCAAATTGAATACTATCTTTTCCCTGTTTTAATTCATTTAGATTATGTTCAATTTCCAATTGTCTATTTTGCAATTTTATTCTTTTGTTTTGTAATTCTTCCAAAGAATTCGCTAAACTTTTTATTTTTTCTATCAATTCTAATTTTTTTTTATTTTGACTTTCTATATCTTTTTCAATATTTTTTTCTTGTATGACAAATTCATCAATTTTGTTCTCAAGCCAACCAATATTTTGTTTACCAACTTTCCCGAACTCTGTTTGTAATTTACCAGAAACTACAGAATGACTTCTTTCTAAATTATTTTTTTCTTGCAAAATTTTCTGATATTCTTCTTGCAATTCTGAAAAAACTTCTTGCCTAGATTTTTCTTGAGCCAATTTAGCAAGCTCAGTCTGGACAAAAATAAGACGAGCATTTGTTTCTTCATAAGTTTTGTTGACAATATCAAAATTACTTTGTAACTTATCAAGATTTTCTGACAAATTACTATGCAAAGTAAAATAATATTTTTCTTGGCAATCACGTAAACCAATTTCTATCTCTTGTCTTTTTTCCAACTTTCCCACTTGACGTTTCAAAGTTTTTAGATGTGGTTCTATTTCATTAAGCATAGCTTCGGATTGAGCAATATTTTCGGCTGTTTTATTCAATTTGAGCAAAGCATGATGACGTTTGATTTGAAATTCTTTGATACCTACAGCTTCATCAAAAAAACCTTTTCTTTCAGCTGGTGTTTGTAATAATAGTCTATCAATTGTACCTTGACTAATAACTGAGTAAGATCCTTGTCCAAATTGGGCTTGAGCCAATAAAATTTGTAAATCAATCAAACGAACAGGATTAGCATTCAACAAATATTCACTTTCCCCTGAACGATACAATTTACGAGAAATTATCAATTCATCATAATCAATATTTACTCTATTGTCGGCATTATCCAAAATCATGGTTACACTAGCCAAACCCATCTTTCCTTTTCCATCTGAACCAGCAAAAATAACATCTTCGCTTTTTTTACCGCGAAGATGCTTCATACTTTGTTCTCCCAACACCCACCTAATGGCATCAACTATATTACTCTTTCCACTTCCATTTGGCCCAACTATAGCTGTAATGCTATATTGACCATTTTTTTTAGGATGGGCAAAATCTAGAATTGTACTATTGGCAAATGATTTAAAACCATTTATTTCCAGCTTTTTTACGTACATAAACTATATACACAACAAATTAAAAATATAAAAAAAATAACTCGAATAATCACTTATTTTGTTACAAAACAGTTTGTAAAGTTTGTAAAGTTGAAAGTTTATAAAGTACCCAAAAAAACAAATAAACTAAAAAAAACTTTATGAACTTTATGAACTTTTAACTAAACCTACCTAAAATAGGTAAACTGTAAAATAAGGAATAATTAACCTATAAATTGTAACTATTATACCCCTTTTACCGACAGTTGACAATAATGAAAATATTGTATATAATAGCTAGCTTGAAAAAGAAATAAATATGCCCCACAGAATAGCCAAACAAATCCACAACGAAATCCAAAAATTGGACAATTTTTTGTTAGTTGCCCACCAAAACCCAGATGGCGATGCGGCTAGCTCTATTTCTGTTTTTTCCCAAATGCTAGAGCAAATTGGCAAAAAATACACTCTTTTTTGTAAGACAATTGTTTCCAAACAATTTGAATATTTGAAAAATATCCATTTAACTACTTTAGAACCAACCATTTGGAACAAAAAATATGGTGCTATTATTGTCTTTGATTCTGGCGACTTAACATACGCTGGTATTGATGAATTGATAAAAAAACAAACAAATCCTATTGTAATAAATATTGATCACCACACCAGCAATATCAAATTTGGACAACACAATTTAGTAGTAGAAAATTTGTCTTCTACAGTAGAAGTACTTTACAATTATTTTTTGGTAAACAAAATAAAAATAAATTCTGATATGGCTACTTCTCTTTTGACAGGTCTTATCACTGATACTGACAACTTTTCCAACTCTGCCACTTCCAAAGAAGCTCTATCAATGGCCAGTTATCTAATAAATAAAGGCGCTAGATTCAAAAAAATTCATGATTATATAATCATGGACAAAAATGTAGCAATCCTACAATTATGGGGAACTATTTTAAACAGATTAAAAATCCATGAAAAAACAAACATAGTTTTTACTTATATAAAACAAGCAGATCTACAAAAATATAATGTGACTGAAGAAGAAATTGGCGGACTATCTAATATGATGAACCATCTAACAGAAGGCAAAGCTATTTTTGTTTTCAAAGAAAAAACTAATGGCAATATCAAAGCCAGTACACGCACAACACTTGAAAATATTGATCTGTCAAAAATTGCTCAACTTTTTGGTGGTGGCGGACACAAGAAAGCTGCTGGCTTTGAAGTAACAGGACCAATAGAGACAGCCCTTGAACAAGTTTGGTCCACAATTGAAAAAAGTAATCTTATAGTGTAATATTATAGATAGATAAATACGTTTATATATACTTGTAAAATTTGTGAAATAAAAAAATTTTTAATAACACAAATACTCACAAATCGGCACAAATAATTATCTCTACCGTATCTCTATCTTATCTCTACATTATTAAATAAAAAAGCAAAATATGAACAATACTCAAAATAACGAAACAACTTCCCAAATCCTCATTCCAACTATCATCGAGAAAACTACTTATGGAGAGAGAGCTTATGATATCTATTCTAGACTTTTAAAAGATAGAATAATTTTTTTAGGCACAGAAATCAATGATCAGGTAGCTAATATTGTCATAGCCCAACTATTATTTTTGGCCAACCAAGATCCAGAAAAAGATATCAAACTTTATATCAATTCTCCAGGTGGCTCTGTAACTTCTGGCTTAGCTATTTATGACACTATGCAATATATCAAACCAGATGTCTCTACAATATGTATTGGCATAGCTGCCAGTATGGCTTCTGTGCTTCTGGCTGCTGGTACCAAAGGCAAAAGATTTTGTTTACCAAATAGTGAAGTCATGATTCACCAAGTCATGGGTGGTACTCAAGGTCAAGCTAGTGATATTAAGATTCATGCCGAAAGAATTCTCAAAATGAAAGATAATTTAAACAACATCTTACAAAAACATACTGGCCAAAAATTGGCTACTATTGAAAACGATTCCGACCGCGACAATTTCATGAACGCCGAGGAAGCTGTAAAATATGGTTTGGCTGATAAAGTGATTGAATAAAAAATTTACTTATTACAAAAACATTTGTAGGGACAGATCGCGACCTGTCCCTACTTTTTTAATACAAAAAAACTCCCCTATACAGTTAAGTACAAAGGAGTATTTAATAGATTAAGGAATTTGTGTGTCCTTACCTGATCCAAGAAGATGTGTTTTAGGTCAACAACGAGCCGTAGCCTGCTAAAGCCTAGAACACATCCCCATGCTTGTCGTGGATACAGGGACGTACATTTTTGAAAGAAAAATATTTTTCAAAAACTCACATCTCTATATCCTTGTCCTGCCCCGCAAACTGTAAAACAAGTTCTGCGTGGGTCGTGGATACAGGGTAATATATACTTAATATTCTCAAATATATACTTACTCTAGATCCTAGAATCGTAATTACTGGCACAAATTAGTTTCAAAATCTATAATTTACATTACTTTTTATCTCTCTATCTATATTGTGCCTCAATAAATACGACTTGTCATAATACCACAAATAGACATACTTGTCAATAGTAATAATGTTAATAAATACAAAAATGGCTTAAATAAGCCATTTTTATAATAAACATACCAGTAAAAAACTAATTCAGTGTAGGATCACTAGTATTGAAAGGTATATCACTGTCTGCAGTACTAGTACCAACAGGACCACTAAAACTATCACCTGGTATTAAACCATTTTGTACAGGTTCAGCCGATTTGATACCAACTAAACAAATTTTTGGTAATGGTCTGTAATAACTATTAAAAACTACATCTTCTTTTTTACCATCAGCCAAAGTACGTGTATAAGTAAAAGAAGCTTCGGCACCATTATGACGCAATTGGCATTCTCGCACTCCAGGAGCTAAACTAGTAGTCTCTATAACTTTTTCAGCACCAGCAGGTATCCATCTAGAAACTGTTGGGGCTGAGTATGAAGCTTTACGTCCATCACTAGTACCCCAAAAATAAATATACAAATCTGAGGTTTTGGTATTCAATTCTACAGTTATCAAAATATAATTTCCAGTATCATTCAAAAAACGAAAATCAGGATTAGGATCATAAATTGTAGCGTCTGTTCCAGGATTACCATTAGACAAATCATTGTAATAATCAACAACCAAAGAATGATTACGTCTTTGCGTAATCTTCAAACCAGAATTCATAGCAGCACGAAACATCGTTGTACCTACCTGACAAAGACCACCAGCTACTTCGGGTTTTATTTCATCACCTTTTATAACTAACTCTGGTAAATATCCATCTGCAATAGTAAAAGGTTTCAAAGCGTTAACTAAAGAAAAATCTTCATCAGGTTTAATAAGTAAACCATCTAATTTATCGTAAACAGCGTGTTTCAAATTTTTGATACGATTGGAAGGGCTACCTAAAAATTTGGAATGTCCCACACCTAAAATTTCTGAA
>MNVC01000027.1 GCA_001871435.1 Candidatus Magasanikbacteria bacterium CG1_02_32_51 | reverse complement strand
CTAGTAGAGTCCTCTACCAAAAAGGCTTTAGTAAAGCTGGTACTACCAAATTGGCTGAGGCTACCAAACTAGACAGCAACTACACGAAGAAGCATATCGTCGTCATCAGTGACTTTGATGCTGGCTCTATTTACCAATTCCAAGTAGAGAGTGCAGATTCTTCTGGAAATTCTAGTGTTTCCAAGATTGTAAACATGCTAACTCCTCAAAAAGAAGAATCTGTCTTTCAAGTCATCTTGAATAGTATCCAGAGTATCTTCTCGTGGACAGGGAAGATGAAGAAATAAATAAAAAATAATTTAAAATTCAAAATTGCTAAATTGAAAATTGAAACTGTTTTTGCAAATAAAAACAGTCACTTATCAGCGACTGTTTTATAAATATTGGTTTACAATTATTCCACTCTTACACCCATTTGTCTAGCTGTACCTTCAATAATTCTCATGGCAGCATCCAAATCATTAGCATTTAGATCTTCCATTTTCTTTTCAGCAATTTCTTTTACTTGAGCTTTGGTAATTTTGCCAACTTTTTCTTTCAAAGGATTGGCAGCACCTTTGGTAATGCCAGCTGCTTTTTTGATAAGCTCACTAGCTGGAGCAACTTTGGTTATGAAGTCAAAAGTTCTATCTTCATAAACATTGATTACAACTGGGACTACTTCACCTTTTTTGTCAGCTGTAGCATTGTTAAATTGAATACAGAAATCTTGGATGTTTAGACCATGTTGTCCAAGAGCTGGACCAATTGGAGGTGCTGGATTGGCAGCGCCACCGACAACTTGTAATTTGATTTGGGTTTTTAGTTTTTTGGCCATATATATTTTAGACTACTGACTACGGACGACAGACTACAGACTTAGAGAAGCGTTTTTTTAAAAAACCAAGGTCTGTGTGTTTTCCGAAGTCTTGTTTTTTAATGATTTAATTAATGCATTTATTTTTTTTGATACCAGGTGACTAGAATCATAAATAAAATTGAACTGTTTTTCGTTTATATATTTAAGATCAAGTGATAGGTATAATCCTGAAATTGTCTCTTCAAGCGAACCTCTCGCAATGTTTAAGAATCTTGTGAAATCAGGATCAGAATTCTTGGCACTTCCTTCGGCTATATTTAACATTACAGAGAAGGATGATCTTCTTATTTGCTGACTTAGTCCGTATCTTTCATTATCTGGGAATATTTTTGTTATTTCATATATTACATTTGCAAACTGTCTAGCTAGATTTTCTTTACTTGCAAAGCATCTAACTCTACTGGAGTTTCTCGTCCAAACATATTTACTAATACTTTTATTTTACCACGATTTTCATCAATTTCGCTAACTTTTCCTTCAAAGTTTTTGAAAGGACCATCAGAAATTCTAACAGCTGTATTGATTTCAACATCAATTTTGTGGGTAGGATCATTAATACTCATGCGTTTATTTAGAGATAACATTTCTTTGGCATCAATTGGTGTAGGTGTCGTACCTGTGCCAATAAAGCCAGTAACATTTGGAGTGTTGCGGGCAACATACCAAGATTCATCATCTACAATCATCTCTACTAAGACATAACCAGGAAAGATTTTTTCTTCAACAATACTACGTTTGTTGTTTTTTATTTTTATTTTCTTTTCTTTGGGAATAAGCACTTGAAAGATTTTATTATTCATCTCAAAAGATTCAATGCGTTGTTCTAGATTGTGTTTGACATTTTCTTCATAGCCACTGTAAGTATGGATGACATACCAACGGCGACCTAAGTTTTCTTGTTGTTTGGACATATTTTATTTTTTTATGATAATTTCAAGTAACCAATTGAAAAAGTAGTCTAAAATACCAAAATAAATAGCTACAGCTAGACTCATAGCTATTACTACTATAGTATAAACTGTGATTTGTTTTTTTGTTGGCCAAGTTACTTTTTTTAGCTCTTTTATAGAGTCTTTTAAGTATTGCCAAATTGATTTGAATAATTTCATATTTTTAGCTCTAAGAGATTTTACTTTATTAAAAAACGGCCTTTTGACCGATTTATGAAATAAGTATAAATGATTTTGGATGATTTGTCAAGAGTGTGTATAAGTCCACCCTAATCTGTAAAAACGTCATCCTGAATTTAGTTCAGGATCTTTCTATACAAAGACGTCTCAAACAAAAAAGATTCTGAACTAAATTCAGAATGACGTATTTGATTTGTTTAAAAGTTAGAGAACTCCCTGTGGTCTTTGCCACAGGGTTCCATAGGTCACACACCGTTGGTCCAGACGCCCTGTGGTCTCTGCCACAGGGAGGGGTTCACGATCGTCATCCTGAACTTGTTTCAGGATCTTTCTAAAATAAAAATGTCTATATATAAAAAGACCCTGAAATAAATTCAGGGTGACGGACAGGGTGACGAAATAAAAAAATCTTTATATAGAGGAAACTACTAATTTAAATTTTTGTAAATTCAAAGATATTTTTTAAATATCCAAATTTTTGACACTCTTAGCGTGTGTTTGGATAAATTTCTTACGAGGAGCTACTTCTGCCCCCATAAGTATATCAAATGTTTGGTTGGCAGCTTCAGCATCTTCTATTTTGACTTGTTTGAGGACACGGTTGGCAGGACTCATAGTAGTTTCCCAAAGTTGTTCAGGGTTCATTTCTCCAAGACCTTTGTAACGTTGGATGTTCAATTTTTTTGGATTGGTAGATTTGTTTTTTTCTTCGTCTATTTCTTCTACTTCTGTATCACTTTCTTCCTCTGATACTTGTAGGTCAGAGTCGTTGATATCATATTTAGCTTTGTATTTGTCTAGAGCTTCAGCATTGTAAATCCAAGTGATATCTTTGCCTTTTTTGATACTATATAATGGAGGTTGAGCAATATAGATAAAGCCTCTAGTAATAAGATCTGGAAAATAACGGAAGAATAAAGTCAACAAAAGAGTACGGATATGAGAACCATCAACATCCGCATCGGTCATAATAATTATTTTGTGATAACGTAATTTTTCAATGTCAAACATTTCGCCAACATTGGTGCCAAGTGCGATGATCAGTGATTTGAGTTCATTGTTGGCAAGTATTTTGTCTAGTCTAGCACGCTCAACATTCAAAACTTTGCCACGCAAAGGTAAAATAGCTTGGGTGTGTCTGTCACGTCCTTGTTTGGCACTACCACCAGCAGAATCTCCCTCTACCAGATAGAGCTCACTCAGTTCTGCTTTGCGACTAGAACAATCAGCAAGTTTGCCAGGTAGAGTAAAACCTTCAAGAGCACTTTTTCGTAGGACTGTATCGCGAGCCATTTTGGCAGCTTGACGAGCTTTGGCAGCAAGGAGACATTGACCAATGATACCCTCAGCATCTTTGGGATTTTCTTCTAGAAAAATTGTGAATTGTTCGGAAAAAATATTTTCTACCACAGTTTTTACTTCGGTATTACCAAGTTTGGCTTTGGTTTGACCTTCAAATTGTGGTTCTGGAATTTTGACAGAAATTATGGCTGTTAGTCCTTCGCGTACATCATCGCCTGTCAAATTTGGATCTTTTTCTTTCAAAATATTTTTTGTTCTAGCATAATTGTTCAAAGTTCTAGTCAAGGCTGTCTTGAAACCAGAGACATGAGTACCACCTTCAGGATTGGTGATATTGTTGGCAAAAGCATAAAGTGATTCACTAAATTCATCAGTATATTGCAAAGCTATTTCTACACTGATGTCTCCTTCAGATTTTTCAGTATAAAAAACATTTTTATTTTTTGGTTCACGATTTTTGTTGATGTGTTTGATATAGCTAGCAATACCACCTTCAAAATGAAATTTGTATTGGTTGTTGACAAAAGGTAATGAAGTTTTGTCTTTGTCTTTTTCTTCGGCAGTTCTCTCATCGCTTATAAGAAGTGTAATACCTTTTGTGAGATAAGCTTGTTGGCGAAGATGATCAATAATATATTTCCATTCATATTCAATAGTTTCAAAAATTGTAGGGTCAGCTTGAAAAGCAATTGTTGTTCCTGTTTTTTTGCTAACGCCAATTGCTTTGACTTTGTTTTTTGGTTCGCCAATTTCATAATCTTGTTCCCAAATTTTGCCATCGCGGTGAACTGTAGCTTTTAGGTGTACAGACAAAGCATTGACTACTGAGACACCAACACCGTGCAAACCGCCAGAAACTTTGTAGCCACCACCTTCTTCACCAAATTTACCACCAGCATGAAGTGTGGATAATACCAATTGTAGGGCACTGATTTTTTTGGTAGGGTGCATATCTACAGGGATACCACGGCCATTGTCAGTCACTTCTACCCAAGAATTTGGGAGCAGTCTGATGCTGATAGTATCACAACATCCAGCCATAGCTTCATCAATAGAATTGTCAATAACTTCCCAAATAAGATGGTGCAAACCTTCTACGCCAGTAGAACCAATATACATACCTGGTCTTTTGCGGACAGCTTGTAAACCTTCCAAAACTTGAATATTTTTAGCACTGTAAGATGATTTTGTAGTACTTTTTACCATATAAAAACACTGATTTTTATCCGCCTTGGGCGGAACACTGATTTATGAGTGATTGCACAGATTGAGATTTTGCGTATTTTGATATTTTATTACGGATACAATTATAGCATGTTTTTTGGTCTGAGTAAATACTTGAAGAGTAAATTGAATACAATAAGTATTTTTGCTATGTTAAGTGATTCATAATACATATTACACCTGCCTGTTGGTCAGACAGGTACCTTATATCAATTTTTGTTATGTGGTATGTGTTATGATTTATATGTAGGTTTTGCTAGTTAACCAATTAATAAAAATGTGTTATAATGTTTTTATATGAAAAAAGAAAAATTTGAAAGTTATATAGATACCTCTGGAGATTTTTCCAATGATAGTCTTAAAAAGGCTAAATTTTATTTGGAACACAAGATTTTGTTTAGAAAAATTTTTGTAGGCGTGTTGATATTTTGGTGTATTTTTTCTATTTTGTTTGGATTATTTTTTTGGGGTAAATATTTCTTTTTTGATTCTCAAAATGATAATATAAATGTTTACAACATGGTCAAAACTAATGTTTTGCCGACTGCTATACAAAAAAATAAACCAGTTGATTTGCAAATTTCCAATAAATATATTTTTTCAAGTTCCAAAGACAAATATGATTTTGCTATAGAAGTTGGCAATCAAAACAAATTTTGGATAGCGACTATAGTCTATCGTTTTTCTTATGAAAATGGTTATACTGAAAATAAAACAGCAGTTTTATTGCCAGGTGATCAAAGATTTTTGTCAGAATTTGGTGTGGAATCTCCTGATTTTATTCCAACTAATATTGATTTTCAATTGCTGTCAACTTCTTGGGAAAGAGTGAATGCTCACAGCATAGCTGATCCACTAAATTATATAGCTGAAAGAATAAATTTTTCTATTGATAATATTCAATTCAATTCTTTTGGTACTGTTGAATCTGGTGTGGGCAAATTGCTTAGTTTTGATGTTATCAACAATACTTTGTTTGGTTTCAAATCTGCCAATTTTGTAGTAGTCTTACGTAGCAATGGTGATATAGTCGGCCTGACACCTTTATATATCAATAATTTTTTAGCTTTGTCTAATCAAAATATAGTTTTTTCTCTATTTAACAACAATTTAGAAGTAGATTCTGTTGATTTACAGCCTGTCATAAATGTTTTTGATGATAGTATTTATTTGTCATTGTAATTGTCAATATGTTTAATTTTTTAAAGATAAATTGGAGGAATTTTGATTGGATTTTATTTTTTTCAGCTTTTATTTTGTCTTTAGTTGGTTTATCTACTATTTATAGTGTAGATTTGTCTCGTGGTGTGGCTCTGGATTTGACTTCCAAACAAATGATCTCTCTTGGCTTGGCAATTGTTGTTTTTTTTGTGGCTTCACAGATGCATATATCTTTTTTTGAGTCAGTAGCTCGTCCAGTATATTTTTTGGCGATTATTTTATTAGTAGCTGTTTTGTTTTTTGGGGTATCTGTGCGTGGTACGACTGGTTGGTTTAGACTTTTTGGTTTTTCTTTTCAACCAGCTGAATTTGCCAAAGTAGCTTTGGTAATGCTTCTGGCCTGGAGAATAGAGAGGCAAGCTAGAAGGTTTGATAAATGGCAATTTGTACTTGTGATGTTTGCTTTGACATTTTTTTTGGTTTTACTTATTTTATTACAACCAGATTTTGGTTCGGCGGCTATTTTGTTAGTTGTTTGTTTTGGTTTATTAGTTTTAGTTGGTACTAAGAAAAGATATATTTTTGGTATTATAACTTTGGCAGTTTTGGTTGGTATATCTAGTTGGTTCTTTGTTTTCAAGGATTATCAAAAGGATCGTATTATGACTTTTATTGATCCAGCTCGCGACCCCCTTGGTTCTGGTTACAATGTAACACAGTCTATCATTGCTGTTGGTTCTGGAAAATTTTTGGGTCGTGGTCTTGGTTTTGGTTCTCAAAGCCAGTTACATTTTTTACCAGAAGCCCAAACCGACTTTATTATTTCTGTTATTAGTGAAGAATTAGGTTTTGTAGGATTTTTTATAGTTTTGGCTCTTTATTTTGTTTTACTTTGGCGTCTCATAAATATTGCTTACAAGTCAAGAAATGATTTTTCGGCCTATTTGCCTCTCGGAATTAGTCTGATATTTTTGTCACATATTGTGGTCAATATTGGGGCTGCTATGGGACTTTTGCCGGTTACTGGTGTTACTTTACCTTTTCTTAGTTATGGTGGGTCTTCTCTTGTTGTCAATTTTTTGTTATTAGGTATGGCTGAGAGTTCGGCTAGGTCGGTGTAGTGTGGTATAATATAGTGAAATTTAGAATATTTAGTTTTTTATAGAGATTTTGCTAGACAGATACGTCCTTTTTGCTATTGTCCCATTGTCCCATTGTCACATTGATTTTTCTCTTTTTTTGTCAGTGGGGCAATGGAGCAATTTGAATATATAGGTATTTGTAAATAATTTTGGTTCAAAAGGTCATCTGCCTTAAAAAGACTTTATTTACAGCCTAGGGCTGTCCCGCCCATATGATAATGTCATAGGGTGAGCAAAATAGAAATGTCATAGTTAACTAATTTTGTGTCATAATTGTTCTAGATTAAAATAATTAAT
>MNVC01000041.1 GCA_001871435.1 Candidatus Magasanikbacteria bacterium CG1_02_32_51 | reverse complement strand
CCTGTACAATACAAGAATCATCTTCTTTCCCTCCAAATCTAATTTCGTTGTTTTTTATCCGTGTCTACTAAACGGGGTACAGTTCAACAAAAGTTGTTTTTTATTTTTAAATCATTGTATTCCTAGAGGCTTGCCTCGAGGTTTCCATATAAGGAAGAGTTTGAGAAACGTTGATTTTCTCAATATAATAAATATCTTCCGCTGGATACCTCGTCAGCTTCAGCCAGAGGACTGATCAGCCTAGGGCACGATGCTGCGAGGTAGTTCATTTTTATATCAGCCTCTTCTTTTGCTTCTCTTATTATACACTGTGTAAATGTTTTACCTTGATCGACATGCCCAGCGATCATCGAGTAATTACCATCTTCATACTTTGTGTTGAAACGGCGTAGTAGTACTTTGTTGTTTTTTATAAGAACTAAAAAAGATGCAGGTGTATTTTGATGTCGCTGTTTTTTCATAAAACTAATTGTCTGTGTTAAAAATCTTAAAATATATTTGTAAGTTGTTTTTTTATGTTGTATTAATTTTATTAATAAAAAGAATTTTTTTTATATAATTTCCTTTAGTTTTTCTTTGTATTTAGTATAAACGAATGAAACTAATAATAAGATGACACCTAAAACCATATAGGAAATAGTACGATAGATAGTGTCCAAACCCCGGGTGTCATATATAAATACTTTCAAGATGGTGGCTGCGAAAATTAGCATACCTTGTAATCTTAAATATTTTTTTCTATAAGCAATACCCAACAACAAAATAATCATTGCTAAAAATGTCCAACCAACAGATATCCAAAATTCTTGCATTTCTAAAATTACTAAAACAAAAGCTAAAAATGTTCCTGCATAAGAGTATACATCTGGTAAATATGATTCTGAAGGTTTTAAAGAATCTTGTCTTTTTTCCAATAGTGAGGATTTTCTTTTTTCTAAGTATTGACTGGCAACATATAGTACTCCTATAGCAGTTATAAAGGATAAGAGACGAGTACTGAATAGGAAATTACTATAGTCAAAGTCATGTAGTTTCCAAGAGTCAAAAAATAAAACTTTGAGAAATAATACTAGATATATTGCTACAGATTGATAAAAAATATTTTTTTTGACAATGCCTGAAGTTAATAAATATGTGATAGAGAATATAGACAAAATGATAGATACTAAGAATGAATGGTCGGTTACTAATTCTATAAATATAATTATAACCAAAAATATTGATGTCAACCAAGAGTAGGCCTTTGCTATAATTACATCTTGTTCATTTAAACTATCTTGATTTTTTTCAAAAATTTTATAAATTATATAAAAACACAATATAGTAAATAAAAAAGAAAATAGTCTAGTACTGTTTAGTAGGTGATTTAAGTCTAAATCGTGTAAAACTGTTGTGTCGTAGGTAATGGTCTTTAACGCCGTAAATATGGCTACAAGATAGGAAGATGTTTTGATTGTTTTATTTTTTGTTTTGAATGCCAACAATGTCAAAAGAAGTGTTTCTAGTGACCAAAATATAGTTATCCATTCTGGATTAAGTTGAATAGGTATTGTCAAAGTGAGATAAAACAAGGCAAGATATAGTTGGGTATTTGTAGAGTTGACCTCTGCTGTTTTTTTGTATAGATAAAAGCTAAAAAAGTGGACAATAGACATACACAAAGCGAATAGACCTAGATAATCATGGTAGTTGTGGTCAATTTGCCAATAACAAAAAAAGAAAAACAAAAAGGAATTCAGCAAAATCATAATAACATTTTTATTCCAAAATTCTTTTCTTTTTGACAAAAAGAAAGATTGTAATGAAAAGGAAACAAAATAAGAAACAAGTTGCAGAATGTTGAGATAAAAATGATTTGCATTACCACTATATGTCCAAAAGGAATACATTAGATAAAAGGCTACCACACCAACAGTACCAATAATTGGCCATTCTTTGTAAGAAACAATTGTTGCCAAACCAAAACAGAGTAGTAGGTTGTAAATGACAGTAATTAATTCAAAATTGTTACTTAGTAAAGAAGTAATAAATCCAAGTGAAAAAGCCCCAATTGCAATAATTTGTGAGTTATCTCTCAAAGAAATTCCAATGGCAAAAATGACTACTACTGTTAAAAGTGCGATATCCATGAGTTGGTTTATCCCTAGAGCTACTCTATATACTGGAAAATAATAGGCTGCATAGACAACAAAATAGACTATGGCGATTCCTCCTCCTACTAGAGTTTTCCCCCAATTTAGGTATTTCTCTTTTTTAGATATTATTTCACCAAAGACTATTAAGACAATACCAAAAACAACTCCAAGGATTATTCTGGTTAGATGATTTATCCAGTTCATGTCTATAGCGTATTTGATAAAAAATCCTACACCTATTACCAAAGCTAGGATTCCAATTCTAGCAAACCATTTCATACCAATGTCTTCCTCAAGGGAATTTTTCTTTGCTTTGTTTTCTAGTATGTTTTCTTTTTTTATCAAAGGAATTTGTTGGTAATCTACAGATGGTGTAGATGTTTGTATATTATTTTTTTGGATTGTTGATCCTCTTTTTTTGTAGGAGACTAAAAATATTCCTAATAATATCAAAAATACTCCCAAAATAATTTGGTTATAGTCATAGCTATTATAACCATAGCCATAGTTATATCTATAATTTAGACTATCAAAAAAAGTTAGAGAGAAAACTACCCCAACCATAATTGATATAAACCCAAAAACTTTTTTTATATTATTTTGTTCTGGTGTTTTTTGATTCTGTATTGTTTCTACTGGTGTTGCTTGTTTTATAGATAATCTTTCTTCAACTACAGAAAGTCTTTGGTCTAAATTTTCTTGTTTTTTTTGGAAGTACGTCACCCACTGTCCCATTTTTGTTATATTCTCTTTTAGATAATTAAATTCGTTTTTTTCTTCTGGCATATTAAGTTTTAAAATTTATGTAGGAATTATATTACAAAGAATACTTTTTGTAAAATAAAAAACCATCATTTTTTCAGATGGTTTTTGACTCTATTATTTTACTTCTACATCTATACTTTCTATATTTTTGTTATTTAGTATATCTGTTGTTTCAGAAATAAGTTTGTATTTTCCAGTTGCCACCGCGTCTTGCCAAGTTAAAATTATTTGTCCGTTAAATAAATTGGAAAAGTCATTAGTACTGTCAATCAAGTTTTTTGTGCCATTACTTTCATAATATAAATCTACATTTTTTATATTATCCAATTTTATTGGTCGTAATATTATAGTTTTCGGAAAAGAAGTTATAACGCTATAGTCTTCTAAAAAAGTTGCTATAGCTTTTACTTCTCCAGCTTCCAAAATAAATTTAATATCTTTTTGGAATTTATTTCCAATGTCGTCTTCTACTGTTATGTTTAGATTATGTTCGCCAGGATTTTGTTCTTGCATATAGTAGCTTAAGTTGAATGGATGTTCATTTTTTACACCAACATAGACACCATCTAGCTTATAAATTACTTTAGAAACGCCTCTAGGGGCACTCACACGAATGTCTGTATCAAGTTGCCTATTTGTAATAGTCTGTCCTTCTACTGGATAAACAACTTCCAAACTAGGAATAAGCTCTATACTATGAGCTGTATCATATTCAGTTGGTGGTTCATCAAAACTAAAATTCCAATCTGGATTTTCTTCTTTATTTCTGTTTATCCAATCTTGAATACCTTTTTCCCAAGCAAAAAATTGAGGGTCATCTTCAGGATTTGTTGGTGGGTCACCACGTGGGTCATCTTTTTTAACATAATATAATATAGAATGTGGTTGAATATAAATCCTTTCCTCAATATATTCTGGAGGTGTAGAACTTGTGGCTAGATTACCTGTGGCTTTGTCTACTTGTAGAGTGATTTTTCCACCCTCTGAACCTCTAAGAACTGGTTTTGTAGCATTATTTATTGGTAATGGTGCAAATTGTTCTATAGGAGTATCTTTGAGGGCTTTTTGCATAAAACTATTCCAAATTTTGGCAGCTACCATATTACCACCGTAGCCTTGCTTCATTGGAGTATTATCAGTATTTCCAGCCCAAACACCAGTAACCAAAGAAGGTGTATAGCCAATTGTCCAAGCATCTACATAGTTGTTGGTAGTGCCAGTTTTTACTGCTACAGGCCTTCCTGGTAGTGTAAGTACACTATTTGACCCAAAGATATAGGCACGTGCTGAATCATCACTTAATATATTAGAAATAGTGTCAGTAATTCTTTCATTCATTATTTGTTCATCTTTTTTATTTTTCCATTCTTGAAGAACTTTACCATTGTTATCTTCCACTTTTAATATACTGGTTAAATCATGATGATAACCTCTATCTGCAAATACTGCAAAAGCATTGGTGTGTTCAATAAGTTTTACTTCACCACCACCAAGTACCATTGACAAACCAAAAGTTCCATCGCTTAAAGTTGTATAACCCATTTTTTGTGCTAGATCTTTGGCATATTTTTCACCAACTAAATACATCATTTTTACAGCTGGTATATTTAGAGAACCTTGCAAAGCTTGTCTTACAGTAAGAGGTCCACGTTCTTTCAAATCATAATTTTTTGGTATGTATGGTTTGCCTGAAACAGCAAAGTTAGTAACAGTGTCAAACAAAATAGTATCTGGTGTATAACCTTTTTGGAATCCAGCGGCATAAATAATTGGTTTGAAAGAAGATCCTGGTTGTCTTTTGCCAAGAGTAGCTACATTGAATTGGCCATCTATAGAATCATCAAAAAAATTACGTGAGCCAATCATGGATAGAATTTGTCCATTTTTTGGATCAATAGCAACCAAAGAGGTGTTGTTTGCATCAGCTGATTGTAGAATGGCGTCTGCTTCTTCATCCATTATTTTTTGGGCTATTTCTTGTTTATCCCAGTCTAAGGTTGTAATTACTTTTAATCCGCCAGCATCAACCAATGTTTCACCATACTTAGCTACTAATTGTTCTTTGACATAAAGGACAAAGTGAGGAGCTTCTATGTTGTTGAAGGTCATTTTGATAATTATTTCTTCTTCTTGAGCTATATTTTTTTCATCTTCAGTGATATAACCTTCCTCAAACATTCTTTTTAAGACAAAATTTCTTCTTTGTTTCAAAGCCTCATGGTCATTCAAATAAGTAGAAGGGGCTTTTGGTAAACCAGCTAGAGTTGCTGATTCTGCCAAACTGAGTTCATTTGTATGTTTACCAAAATAACTTTCAGCAGCTGATTCTACACCATAATTACTAGAACCATAAGGTATTTCATTAAAATAAATTTTTAAGATTTGGTCTTTGGTATATTTTTGTTCTAATTTTAAGGTTAAAATAGCTTCTTTTATTTTACGTAGTACAGAGTGTTCATTGGTAAGAATAGCATTTTTTACTAATTGTTGAGTTAGTGTAGAGGCACCACTACCGATACGTTGTTTAGTAAATATTCCAATAATAATAGATCTCAATATAGAAAGAGGTCTAATTCCATTATGTTGATAAAAAGTTGTGTCTTCCGTAGCAATAAGGCCGTTTATCAAATTTTTGGGTATTTGGTCTAGATTTACAAGAGTTCTTTTTTCATCTCCAAAAATTTCGTATAAAAGGTGTGTACCTGTTCTATCATATATTTTAGTACTTTGGGCTATATTACGGTCAGTTAGTTTGTCTGGATCTGGGAGATCTTTGCTTATCCAAGCTGTCAGAATTGTAATAAATAAAAAACCAAAAACAGTCAAAAACAAAAAACTATAAATAAGAATTTTATTTATTTTTTTCTTATTGGTGTTATCTTTTTTGTTCTTATTTTTTTTTTGGCTACCTACATAGCCATAAGAACGTTTTTTTAACTGTGGTATGGGCATAAGATACTAAATCTAAAAAACTAAGTCTAATAAAATCAAAATAGTTGATTGTTAATCAAGCTAATTGTCAATTATTAATATTGTATCAAACTATTGACAAAAATGCCATATTATGGTATAATAAAGCATCGGTAAAATCAGATACTATATAAGTATCTTTTTATTTTGTCAAAACTCTAAATTTTAATAAATAATAACTTTACCGAAAAAACACAAATATATGAAATTTTTCTTCAAAAAAAAGCTAAGTAGACAGTTTTTTGAGAGATTTGTCTCTTTAATTATTATTCTGTCTTTCTTTGTAAACACTATGCTACCTCAGATTGTAGAGGCTCAACCTAGCTATTTTTCTGCTATTTCTAATATCTTTGCTAAAGATAGTCAAGAAAGTCTTGTTGTAGTGGAAGATGTGAATAATTTTCCTAATATAGGCGAAGCTGAGCCTAGACGTGTGGTTTTGGCTGTCATGACAGCTTATTCTAGTGAAGCTGCTCAAACTGATAGTACACCCTGTATTCCAGCTGATTTTAGTTACAATTTATGTAAACATTATGAACAGGATGGTGAACAAAATAGTATAGCTAGTAACTTTTTACCTATGGGTACTAAGGTTCGTTTTCCTGATCTTTATGGGGACAAAGTATTTGTGGTTCGTGATCGTATGAATGCTAGATATGGTAATGGAAGAGGTGATATTTGGATGCCTACCAAAGCTGAAGCAAAAACTTTTGGGGTAAAAAGAGTAAAAATGGAAATATTTTATAGATAAAAATTAGATAAATAAAAAAATAGCTATTTATAGCTATTTTTTTGTTGAGGTACCGGCGAGAATCGCCCCGCCTTTCGCGAAAGGCGGGGCTGCCTTACCGCTTGGCTATGGTACCATGTTTATTCTTTTTATATAGAATATTTGTTGTTTTTTGTTGAGGTACCGGCGAGAATCGAACTCACGAATAGAGGTTTTGCAGACCCCTGCCTTACCGCTTGGCTACGGTACCATGTTTATTCTTTTTAGCAAAGCACTATAAGCTGAGCCAAAATCTTTTAATTTTTTTTCTCTTAATCTAGCAGAATATTCTGTTTGATATGCTTCATAATATATTAACTCTAATGGTCGACGATTTTTTGTAGCAGTTACTTTTCCTGTTATATGCTGTTCAAATCTTTTCTTTAAATTACTACTAAAGCCAATATAATATTTAGGTAGTCCCCAACTTCTAACGCAACAGTGTTAAGAATTAATTAATTGATTAAAGACCTTGTAGGGTGTGGAGTAGTTCAAAGTTTTTCTCGGGCGTCCATTTAATTGATGTTGTGCTCTTTTCACTTCATATCTGGATACTTTGTAAAAATCTGTGCCTTTGGGAAAATATTGTCTGATTAGTCCGTTGGTGTTTTCGTTGGTACC
>MNVC01000006.1 GCA_001871435.1 Candidatus Magasanikbacteria bacterium CG1_02_32_51 | reverse complement strand
GCCGAGGCCAGTAAAGGCCGCGATATCCTTCGCACAAGGATGTCGCTTTGTCAGGAAATAGGTTATCGTTTTCATGTCTCTTTCTCCATCAGGGTTGTATAGGACTCCGCGAAATTGCGGTGTATCCAGCCCCTGCCAGAATCGTTGAAATATCAACTGCTCTGGTAGGGGGCGCAAGCGAGAGTGTAGTTATCTCAATCGCTTGCGCCAGGTTGTGACCGATCATTATTTTACGCGGATCGGTTGTACGCGTAGTGGTAGCATATTATTCTTCCTTTCCGTTCTCGACGAGTGTCACCACCTCGTTGACGAAGCGGCTCCAGTCCACACTCAGACCATCGCTAAACTCATCGCAATGGTCCTTGGCGTCCCTCAGCCACCCCCCATCGTTGAGGGTGAAAGTTCTGTACGAACCCGGCTGTACACCAAGCCCTAGAAGGCAAAGTCCAAGGACCTGCTGGTGTCCCTCCAATTCGTCCCTCTCAGAGTAACTGCAGTGGAAGCACCCATGTCCATTGGGGTGGAGTACCCTGATTACTATTTCGACTTTATCCCGAACGCACATTACTATCCCCTTGCTTGAAAGAACTTATTCTCCCTTGGACCCTTTCCGAGATTGAACATTACAATATACAACAAAAAAACAAATCTGTCAAGAGTAATGTCGTGTCTTAGGGTGCAGATACAAAAAAGCTTGCAATTTAGCCAAAAATATGCTATACTACTGTTGTCATAAAATATAACAGTATGGAGATAAAACAAGCTTTGGAACTTTACGGTTTCACTAAAAACGAAACTCTAATCTATGTACATTTACTGAAGCGATTGGAATCAGCGGTTTTTGATATCGCAAAATCAACTGGAATACCACGCAGTACGGTGTACATAACTTTAGAATCATTGAAAAAACAAGGGTTTATTTCGCAATTTCGTAAAAATAATGTATCCTATTTCACTCTGGAAAGCCCTAACCGGCTTATCAGCTTGTTGAAACAAAAGGAAGCAATCATGAATGAAATTATGCCACAGATTCAAGCTCTGACCTCGCAAAGCATTGATACACCCGTGGCGAAACTCTTTACAGGTACAAACGGAGTCAAAGCGGGGTTGGAAGATATATTGGAGACATTGAATAATCAAAAAATTAAACAAATCTTTGCTACTTCTCAGCCAGACCTATTAAAATATCTTCCAAAGTATTTTCCGAATTGGCTGAAACAGCGAGAGAATCTTGGGGTATTTACCAAACTTATACTTCCGGCAAATGCGAAGAAATATCTTGATACAAACATATTGCGGGATGTGCGGTACTTACCAGAAAAATTTCCATTTACCTGTTCTGTAACTATCTACGGCAACAAACTCGCATTTTTTTCTTTCGAAGGAAGCGAACCTTATTGCGTAATTATTGAGTCAAAATCAATCACCTGGATGTTTGCACAATTTTTTTCGTTCGCGTGGGAAATGCTTGCGCGAGATTTGCGGTAATTGTAAATAACGTGACCCTGCCAGAATTGTTGAAATATCAACTGCTCTGGTAGGGGGCGCAAGCGAGAGAATAGTTATCTCAATCGCTTGCGCCAGGTTGTGACCAATCATGTTACGCGGATCGGTCGTACGCGTCGCTGGTTCAGCCCAGCCTGTAAGGAGTCACTGGGGCGGTAAGGAGATGGTCGAGAATCTCCCCCCAGTTTTTTCCATCCTTACCACACGACACTCTGAAGAAGCCCACATGTGCTCTGTTGATCTCGAACCTCACCGGCACAGGGTGTTTGTCGTCCCACGGATGGTAGTCGCCGAGACGGTCGAGCATCGCCACGCCAGGGTGATGGTGGTGATTACCATCAGAGACCACGGCTACGTACTTCGCGCCGTGGAGTACCGCATCGAGCGCCAAAGCGAACCCGACAAGCATCTCCTGCCCGACGAACTCACCTCCCTTCACCTGGATGCGCGATCCCGCAGGCATGAACAGGTCAGTGAGGACGGCATCGAACGGTGCCGGCCTCAGCTCCTCCTTCAGTCTCTCCTCCTCGCGATCGTACTCGTTGTGACGTGTCTCCGGGTTTTCCCATCGATTGGCCCGGAACCCCATCCGGATCAGCCCCGCATTCACATCAGAGTACTTGGCATAAGGACGCTCCAGCAGCTCGTAGGCCTCATCGTAAGTCCCGACGACCGTGAGGTCATGCTCCTTGATCGTCTGGCGGGCGGACTCCTGGTGGATCGGGCTATCGTCGATGACGAGGATCTTCATGATCTATCTCCTTGTAAAGATATTGTGTATAAGCCGAACCACTCGACTTACTGACCACAATATACTAGATATCACAAATTTGTGTTTTTGTATGGTCATAAACTGTATACTTATTTTGCTAAAATAAGCTATTTTATATTGTATATAACTATTTTTGTGCGTTTGGATTGACAAAAATAATAAAAAACGGTATGATAATTTATATGGAAAATAATATTCAACTCATCAAAGAACTCCGAGGTATTGGATTATCAGAAAAAGCCGCATCAATATATGTGGCGGTCTTGGAATTAGACACTGCCTACCCCTCAAAAATTGCAGAAATGACAAAATTGAACCGAACCACGGTCTATCACATCCTTACTGATCTGGCGATCAAGGGATTGGTGACCGAAATCGAGCAAAAGAAGAAACTGTGCTATCAGGTGGAGCCACCCAAACGGTTGCTCAATTTTACCAAAACTCAAATTCGCCTTGCAGAAGAAAGTGCAACGCGTGCCGTGAAGCTTCTCCCTCAAATCGAAGGCTTGTTCAACCTAGTCCCACACAAACCCCGTGTTCGGTATTTTGAAGGTATGGACGGTGTGCTCGCTGTATACGAAGATCATATTTCTACCAAAGAGCCATATGAGATGCTCGGCATTAGTAATGTAGCAACTCTTATACCATCATTGCCACCTGATTTTGTAAAAAAATATGTACATGCCAAGAAAAAATTGGGGATCACCACGCGCGCAATATTTCCAGATACGGAATTCAGTAAGAAGTACAATACCACTGTATATACAAGTGTAGAAAAAAAATTTCTCCCTCACATACGCCGTATTCCTGCTGAAATATTTCCCTACAACTGTGAAATTACTATCTACGGCACACACAAAGTATCGATCATAAATTTTGACAAAGGTGTACGCGTAGGAGTAATCATCGAAGAAAAGACAATTGCCGATATGATGCGGATGTTATTTGAACTTGCGTGGGTGGGTGCTGAGAATAAAAATTAAATCCACTTTTAAATTAGAAATAAAGAATTATAATTTGATAGTTTCTTTTGCGCTTTTACTTTTTTATTTTAATAATGCCTCAATCATGTGTCCTAATAATTTATAAGTTTTAACCTTGATAGATTCTTGCGTTGCCCAGCCAGCTCTATAGGTCAAAACATGATTCTCAAGTTGCTTCTGCACTTTTCCATTTATATCTTCATTCAGACATAATGTTTTGGTAGTAGGTAACCCTTGATAAACATCTAGACCAACAAACAATTCGTTAGCTAACATTTTTTTAGTCAGTTCTTCTTGATTCACAGCATTTCCATCACTAGTATTTATAAAGTAAGAACCTTTTTTCACTAGCTTTATCTTCTCTTGAGAAATCAAATCTGATGCCTTATGTGCTTTGACATTTAATGAAATTAAATCAGCTTCTTGGAGAAGTCTATCAAGTTCCAAATGAGCATATTCATTATTTTCCTTTTTGTTTCCTGCATAAGCAATTTTCATACCAAAACTCTTGGCTATTTCTGCTACTCGTCCACCAATTCTACCAAGACCTATTACACCAAGTGTTTTGTTTTTTAAACTTTCATCATAATGATACAAAGATTGGATGTCTATACACCTATCTTTCTTGATTTTTTTTATTTTATTTATTGTTGCTTCATCCAAATTTTCAGAATCAAAAATAACAAATTCATTCAAGGCTAAAAGTTTGTAAAATCTGGCAACATTTGAGTTAACATCTTTTAATATTCCCACATTTGCTTTGAATCCATTTTTTAGAATATTAGCAATATAATAAAATTTGTCAGTTGTAAACAAAATTCCAATATTTTTTCCACTTATTGATTTTTGGGGTATGACATCATCCAAAGTTTTTTCACTCATGTCCCCATAATGTTTTAGCGATCTGCCCAGCTTATGAAATTGGTGAGAAAATTTTCCTTTTCTGGTATTTTTCTCATTTATATACATCTTTCTATAATATGAAAAGAGGTTAATAAGTACACCAATAGCCAAATCTTCAGCACTTTGTGCTTTCTGATTTGTTTTTTTATTTCTTTCAAACAATTCTAATAGCATGTTAATTTCAAGTTCAGCTACAGAATCTGTCCCGTAATCTTCGACGCATCCAGTATAAATTCCTTTTTCATTTGCCAGTTTGACGTTCAATCTATGTTCGTACTCATGTGTCCATGTAAGTATAGCTCTTGGATTTATTCTCTCTAAGACAACATCTGGGATAGCTGTCCAACAAGTGATTATACAGTCAGCGTCTCCGACCCTATTGTATAGATTTTGAGCTGGTATATTGTCTCTTAGGGCCTGTTCGACATGGCAATATCCTGACTTTAGTTTTTCATGAATCTTAGGTGTTATACCATCAAAACTCTCCGGTAGAGATGATGGCCAAATAATTATAGTAGCATCATCTGGCAAATAATAATCATCAGGGACTTCCCATTCTTTTTTTGTTTGATTAAACTCAAGAGGTACCCTTTCAATCTTAGGTCTTTCAACTAATTCCTTTAGAAGTGTTTCATGTTCTGGATAAAATATTACCGTATCCAAAATCACTACTTTTTTAAATTTATTTTTCATAGTACTTTATTTTTTACAAAACACTTTGTGGAATATCCAACATACCAGGATCACAACCACCATTAATAATTTTTTGGACAGCTTCTACCACAATCTGTGGAGATTGCGCCATTTTGACAATATCTGGATTTGAAATTTCGATGAATTCATCACCACGAGTGGAAGGTGAAATGAGACCTGTAGGCAAGTAATAGGCTTCCAACACTTGAGGATAGTGTTTATTCAACTCATCGATATATGAAGCCAAACCGGAATTTACCATTGAATACAGTATGAGATTTTTTGGTTTCTTACCAATCTTCCCAGCACACCAAATCAATTTGAATGGTGATTTCTGTTTTGGAAATTTTAAAATTAGATGTTTGTTGAGCAAAATACTGCCTACAAGTTTGGCATCGACACATTGCTTCACATTGACACCAGATAATTCTTCCAATGAAAAATGTATATTACCACTATCTGCCAACATCATTACCAAATCTATATTCTTGATTTCAGCTAGTAAATCTTGAATACTCTTTTCGTCTGAAATATCACATTCTCTTTCATGCCAATATTTTCTATCGACTTTTTTTGCGTTACGTCCATAAAGCCATATTTCATAGCCTTGTCTATGAAGGTAATTTGCCAAAAAACGCCCAATAGACTTTTCTCTAATTCCAGCTATCAAAGCTTTCTTCTTCTGTGATTTTTGGGCGAAAAAGAATGCCCAACCCATTTTTTTTGCTTTGACTGCAGATACGATATTTTCATAACGTTCCTTTAATTCAGCATACGTCTTATCCTTATCTATACCATGGTATACAATTTTTTGAGCAAGTTTCGTGTATGTCATGATCATGTCTTCATCTCTCCTTTCAGATTCTATGATAGACAAACCAACTGTCTTCAATATTTTTTCATATTTTTCAAAAGAGAGTTCTTTGTTCCAATTTACTAGATCATATATCAAGTTTTCTTCATTCTTACTTCTTTCTTCTGGATAATCTTCAGACACAAAATCAGCAACCGCAAACACCCCACCCGGCACCAAAAGACGATAAATGTTTTGAAAAAGTGATTGTTTGTTTGTAACCAAAAGAATAGCGTCTTGACTTATGATATGAGTAAATTGACTATCTTTTTCAAATACCTTATCAAGTTCACTACCGCTCGCTGTGATAAAATTTACATTTACTACTGGTAAACCACTAGAAACTCTGTCCAGATTTAATTTGTCCAAATATTCCTTAGCGTCATTTATTTGTTCGTCACTCAAGTCTATACCAACTCCGCTACAGTCATATCTCAAACAGATATCTATTAGAGTTCTACCAGTACCACAACCAATATCAAGAATCATTGACTGCTTTATAATTGGACGAATCTCAAAGGTCTTGTTTACAAGATGGTCTGTTGCATTTTTATACGAGTCCTCAAGAGAGTCACGTTCATTTTGGAATATCCCAACATGAAGAGTGTGGTTCTCTTGATCCCAAGTCTCATCATAGTATTTTTTGAGATAATTGAATTTATCTCTAGTGTTTTTTTCATTTTCAATCATATATTTTGGTTAAAAGATGTTTTATTTATAATACATAACAATGGCCCTACCAAAATTGTTGAAACATCAACCGCTCTGGTAGAGGGCGCAAGCGAGAGTGTAGTTGTCTCAATCGCTTGCGCCGTGTGGTGACCGATCATTTTTCGCGGATCAGGCTGTCGCGCTTTGTCTTAGAAGGGTCTCCGTACCGGCTCGATGAAAAGCCTCCCGCCCTTCGATTTCCACTGCAGGTAACCAGGCTCCTCTACTTCCTCCGCATTTGGATCTTTCTTAATGATCCAATTTTCAGCGGCTTGTATAGAATTGAACGGCCCGTTTACCTGAGTCGGAAAATTAACTGAATTCGGAATCCAAATCACCACATACATGATTCACCTCCTTGTTTGTTGTTATCATGACGAATCAATATATCATAATTATACACATTTGTCAAGGTATTGACTTACTATATTACATAGTGTATAATATAAATATACACATTTTGAATAAATATCTTTATTTCTCCCTATGCCCTCACCTATAGAAATGAAACAAAATCTCTACACTTCGCTCAAAGAGCTCGGTCTCACCGAAAGCGAAGCGAACTTATACACAACCTCTCTGACACTTGGTCCGTCCACTATTACGGCACTTGCTGACCACCTCAACATACCAAGACCAAACGTATACAAGGTCATTGCAGGACTGGAAACGCACGGACTGGCAAAATTTTCAGAACGCAAAAAGCATACTCGTACATTTGTCGTAGAACCACCGACAGTAGTCCTGGAAAAACTACGAGACAAGAGGGAGCTTGTAGCCAATCTTGATCACACCCTTGTCGGTGCTATGCCTGACTTATTAGCTCTGTATCACCAAGGTGAGACACCTACTAAAGTCAAAATATTTCAGGGTGAAGACCAATGGCTGAAACTTTTTTTTCAAGTGTTGGATGAGACCAAAGAGCCTATAAGTTTTTTTGGTTCAGCTGATGCCTTCATTGATATGATTTCTTGGGAAACGGAAAACAAATGGATAAAAAAGAGAGTACAAAAAGGCATTCACATAAATGCCCTCTTGACCCATGGTAAAGATGCAGAGACATTAAAAGAAAAAGATGAAAAAGAAATGCGTACTACCAAATTTTTTCATGGTAAACTTCCTTTTGTTACTGGCTTCATGCTCTATGCCAACAAAGTGACTATCTGGCAACCAAAAGCACCACTCGCGGTGTTGATTGAAGATGAATACATTGTCCAGATGCTTCGTAGTATATTTGACACACTGTGGGGAGCAGAAAACAAAAATATTCTCTAAACTAGAGAATATTTTTTGTACCCAACAAATTGTTATGTGGTATGTGATACGTGGCACATACTACAAAATCTCTACTACCTTATTTTTTCCAGTCTCACCTTTCACAATCTTAATCATTGACTTAGCAACTTTGTATTCTTTACTCAACAACTCAATCAGTTTTTTGTTAGCCTCACCATCCACTGGTGGGGAAGTAAGTTTTATTTTTAGACTACCATCTTCACACTTTGTTATTTTGTTCAAAGAAGATTTAGGTATAACCTTAATATTCAATTTTAACATACAAAACTTTATTTAAAAAAATAAGTAAAAATGTTTTAAGGTATATATACTTATTCCATTGTCATATTGTCCCATTGTAAAAATAAAGTCAGTGGGTCAATGGAACAATGGGACTATTTTCTAACTAAAACTAGTTTAATAACAATAAATCAAACAACTATTTAAAAATCAACAAAAAACTATTTAGGAAGGTCAACACCACCCTTAGACCAAGGGTTACAGCGTATAATTCTCCACAAAGCTTGAGGAATTCCCTTTATTAAGCCTTTTTTCTCAATTATGTCGTGTCCATATTTGCTACAACTTGGATAAAAACGGCAATAACCTTGTGGAAAGCAAGATTTGAACCATCCATGGTCTGGTGACAAGGTCTTCTGATAAAACTTTATCAAAAACAAAATAGGTACACGTGATAAATATAAAATTTTTTTAAAAAATAGCTTCATAAAGCCAAAAAATTAAATCAATAAACCCATTTTCTTTAAACAAAACATTATATCTTTTTCAATTTCTTGATAAGTAACTCCCAAAATAATATTTTTAGCCATAAAACCTATCAAAAAACCAGTTTTAATTTTATTTTCTTTGAGTAGAAGCCTAATTATTTCACGCATTTTACGTCTGATAGTATTACGTCTGACAGCACTTTTACTTATTTTTAATCCTACACTAAAGCCAATTTTGAGGTCTGTAGTTTCAAATTGTCTGCGTGGATATTTTTCTATATTTATTTTCCAAACTTTCATAGTCAAAAATTTGGCACCAACAAAATTACCATCATTGAAGAGTATTTCCCATTCTTTTTTTCCCCTAAGTCTATTTTCTTTTGATAGCATACCAGTTTATTATAACACAAAAACCTCGCGGAAACGAGGTAATGTAGATAGTTTGATAAAAAAAGACAAATTAACGAGTTTTTCTAGTACGTTTACCAGTTTTCTCATCACTAACAGTAAGTTTCTTTCTACCTTTATCGCGACGTTCTTTGAGAACTTTGCGTCCGTCTTTGTCTTTCATTCGTTCCAAAAAACCGTGAGTTTTAGCTCTTTTACGTTTTTTTGGTTGATAGGTTCTTTTTGTAGCCATAACTTTTAGATTCTAAGCTAAATAATGTAGTTGTATGATACTAAAATTTAAGAAATTTGTCAAGAGTAACCATATTATAATTTATAATGTTTAATCCGCCCAAGGCGGATTAAATAATTCCTTTATTTTTTCTTCCAAAACATGTATATTTAACTAAAATATTCAAGTCATCCACAGTTTTTCCACAAACTATACACTTTTTGCTATTATTAGAGTATTTTTTAAATTAACAATCTATGATAGAATAAAAAACATAATATAAATTTTCCAAAAAAATTATGAATACTCATGAAATCTGGCAAGCGGTACTAGCAGAATTTGAATTAAGTTTATCAAAAGCACATTTTACAACATGGTTCAAAAATACAGGTATAGCCGATTATAATGATGGCAACACCATAATTTGTGTGCCAAATTCTTTTACAAAAAGTTGGTTAGAAAAAAAACATCACTCTCAAATAATAAAAATCTTAGAAAGAGTGACTGGAAAACCAATCAAAAAAATAGAATATCTAGTTGAAAATATCAAAAATATCAAAAATGAAGAATGCACAGTTTCTATTCAACATACACAACTTTCTGCATCTAACAATCCTCTTTATAATAATCAAAAAAAAAATACTTTAGGCCAACGGTTTGGTCTAAACCCAAAATATACCTTTGATACTTTCGTGGTTGGAAAAGGCAACGAATTAGCTCACGCAGCTGCTCAAGCAGTCGCCCGTTGTCCTGGAGATACTTACAATCCATTATTTATTTATGGAGGGGTAGGACTAGGAAAAACCCATTTGATACAGGCAATTGGTCAAACCATGCTTGAGACCAATCCACAAATAAAAATACTTTATGTTAGTTCAGAAAAATTTACCAACGAATTTGTATCTTCTATAAAAGAAGGTCGTGCCAAAGAATTCAAAGATAGATATCGCAATGTTGATTTATTACTTATTGATGATATTCAATTCATTGGTGGCAAAGAACAAACACAAGAAGAATTCTTTCATACTTTCAATGAATTACACCAACAAGGAAAGCAAGTAGTCCTAACGAGTGACCGCCCACCAAAAGCAATTCCTGCTCTTGAGGATCGTTTACGTAGTAGGTTTGAATGGGGAATGATTGCAGATATTTCTGCCCCAGATCTAGAAACTCGCTTAGCAATTTTACAAAAAAAAATTCAAGAAAGAAATTTCAAAATTAGTGAAAAGCTAGTTCAATACATTGCTACCAATATCCAAAATAATATTCGTGAATTGGAAGGTGCCCTTAATAAAATAATTGCTTATCACGAACTAAAAAATATTATTCCAACAGAAGAAACTCTTAAATTAATTTTATCAAGTTTTGCAGAACAAAGTATGAAACTTTCAATTACCCCTCGCGAAGTTATTACAACAGTAGCAAGTTACTTTGACATTAAAATTGAAGATGTCTTAGGAAAAAGTCGTGAAAAAAAATTATCTTTTCCTCGTCAAATAATAATGTTTTTACTTCGTGAAGAATTGAAACTATCTTATCCAAATATTGGTGATGAATTAGGTGGTAGAGATCATACAACAGCTATACATGCCCATACCAAAATTGCTACCAATATTGATAATGATCTAAAATTAAAAAAAGATGTTGAAAGAATTAAACAAAGATTATATGCAAATAAAATCTAAATAAAAATATTTCAAAAAACATATACCAAACTGTTTATAACCAACCAAAAAATTGTTAATAAAAAAAATAAAAACACACAGTTAATACACAGAAAAAATAGACACCAAAAGTTATCCCACATAAATTAACTTTTACAAACACAATTTAATAACAACAGCACATATAAAAATTTAGCTAAACAAAAATAAAAAAATGACTTTTCCACACTGTCCACAGGCCCTATAGTTATCTACTAGTTCTATAAATATATAATATAGTAAACAACACTTATGAAGTTCACATGTACAAGAGAAAATTTAGAATATTCATTAAGTTTGGTTAGTTCCTTAGCTAGCAAACATACCAATCTTCCTATCTTGAATAATGTACTTATCAAAGCTACAGAATCAGGTATTGAAGTAAGTGCTACCAATTTAGAAATAGCTGTCAAAACTCAATTGCGTGCTAAGGTAGAAAGTGTTGGTTCTTTTACAGTTCCAGCCAAAACATTGACTGATTATATTAGACTTTTGACCAATGAACAAGTAGAAATAAATCAAAAAGACAATGAACTTCTGGTCTCTTGTGGTAATTCTAGTACAAAAATAAAAGGATCTTCTGATGAAGATTATCCAATTTTACCAGAAGTTGAAGAAGTTAATTCTTATGTTTTACAGGTTGAAGAATTTCGAAATGCAATTTCTAAAGTAATTATAGCTGTTGCTAAAAATGAAATTCGTCCTGAACTTTCTGGAATTTATTTTTCATTTTTATCAGAAAAATACAACGGATTAGTTTTGGCAGCTACTGATTCTTATCGATTGTCTGAAGCCAAAATAACAATTAAACAAGGTGAAGAAAAAAATATTAATTGTATTGTTCCAGCTCATGTAGCCTATGAAATTACTAGACTTTTACAAACTGCCAAAAGTCATGGTGGTGAGGATATTGTTCGTGTTTGGATAAGTGAAAATCAAATTGCCATTCGTTATGATAATTTTGAAATGACAAGTAGATTGATTGAAGGAAAATATCCAGACTATACTCAAATAATACCGGCTAGTTTCAAAACGACAGCTATTTTTCCATTGGATATTATGATAAACAAAATCAAAGCAGCTAGTTTGTTTACTTCCACTGGGATCAATGCTGTATCTTTTGATCTCAATGTTTCAGAAAAAAATATTGGTGTTTCTTCTTCAAGCACTCAAGCAGGGGAACACACTTCAGAAATTGAAGTAGAAATAACAGGAGAAGAAAATTCAATATTACTTAATCATAGTTACGTCTTAGACGGACTTTCACATATGGAAAGTGATAATATAGAATTTGGAGTTAATAGTGCAGATGCTCCTTGTATTTTTCGTCCACAAGGCAAGGATAATTATTTGTATATTGTTATGCCTATTCGTCAATAAAACATTTATTACATAGATTTAAAAAAGATTACACTGAAAAAACAAAAACAACTTTACATGAACTGGGCCCCAAAAAGTAGACACGAAAGTGTCTACTTTTTAAGTTATGGTGTAAAATACCATAAGTAAAATAATAATTTACCAAACTATGTTTAA
>MNVC01000017.1 GCA_001871435.1 Candidatus Magasanikbacteria bacterium CG1_02_32_51 | reverse complement strand
GTCACTGGAGATAAAGATTTATTGCAGTTAGTAAATGATAAGGATAATATTGAAATTTATTTGTTGAAAAAAGGCATGTCAGATTTTGAAAGTTGTGATGAAAAAGCTGTAAGAGAAAAAATGGGCTTTGATCCAGATATGGTAATATCTTACAAATCTTTGCGTGGTGATAGTTCTGATAATATCCCAGGTGTTAGGGGTATTGGTGACAAGACTGCCACTAGTTTGATCGAAAAAATTGGTAGTATTGATGAAATATACAAAGAATTGGAAAATAAAGATTCCAAATTAAGAAAAGAATTCAGCGCCTCGGTAATCAAAAAACTTGAAGATTCAAAAGAAAAAGCGTTCATGAGTAAAGAGTTGGCCACTATCAAAATTGATGTACCTGACGTAGATTTTATTTTGGCAGATGCTAGGACACATGATTTTGAACGAGAAAAAGTAGTAAGTCTTTTGCAAAAATTTGAGTTTTATTCTTTGTTGAAGAGATTGCCTGGTGCAGAAAATGATAATAAAGACGCAGGCAAGAAATCAAAAAGTAAAATTTCACTTTCCAAAAAAATTATCAAAGTTTCCAATGAAAATAAAAAACAAATCTTGTTGGATATTGGTAAAGAAGATTTTTTTGTGGCCAAAGAAGTAATGTTAGTAGAAGATCTTTTCGCACCTCATAATTTTGCTTTGCTTATTGTCACTTACAAAGGAAATTATTTTTTTGAAAATATTGATAGTGATATTTTGCATATTTTTTCTAGTGAGAAAAAAACTGCAGTAGGACATGATATCAAAAATTTGATAAAGCTTTTGAAACTAAATAAAATTGAAATCAAGGCAAAAATATTTGATACGATGGTTGCTTCTTATCTTATCAATTCTAGTACCAGAGCTCATGACCTGAAATCCTTGGCTCTGCGAGAATTGGCTAGAGAAATAAATATAGCTGACAATCAAAAAAGTTTGTTTGGGGTAGATCCACAGAATTTGATTGATGAGGTATTAGTTACTTTTGAGGTTTATACTATATATAAAGAGAAACTAGTTGCAGAAAATTATGAAGAGTTGTATTACAATATGGAAATTCCACTTCTGTCTGTTTTGGCTGAGATGGAATTAAATGGTATTGCTATTGATGGTAATATGTTGGCCAAAATCTCTATTCAAGTAAATCAAGAGCTTGGGAAGCTCGAGAAAAAAATTTGGCAAGAAGCTGGAAAAGAATTCAACATTGCTTCATCGTTACAGTTGCGAGAAGTACTTTTTGAGAAAATGGAATTACCAACACAAGGCATCAAAAAAGGTAAGACCGGTTATTCCACCTCTGCCTCTGAATTGGAAAAATTACATGAGTATCATCCGATAATTGCTTTTATAGAAGAATTTCGTGAATTAGAAAAATTGCGCAATACTTATATAGATGTTTTGCCAGATTTACGCAACAAATATACTGGTAGAATTCACACTACTTACAACCAAACAATTACTTCAACTGGACGTCTCTCTAGTTCTGATCCAAATTTACAAAATATTCCAATTCGTACCGAGCTTGGCAAAAAAGTTCGTAATGTTTTTGTGGCTGAAAAAGGCAATATACTTATTGCTGCCGATTATTCTCAAATTGAATTAAGGATAGTAGCCTCTTTGGCAAAAGATGAAAAGATGATTGAGATTTTTGAACAAGGGCAAGATATTCACACTGCTACTGCCGCTGTAATAAACGGTGTAAAATTAGAAGATGTTACCAAAGAGATGCGCAGAGCTGCCAAAGAAGTAAATTTTGGAGTTTTGTATGGTATGGGTGCTTTTGGTTTGGCTTCTCGCACTGGTATTAGCCGTTACGATGCTCAAGATTTTATTGATAAATATTTTAGTGGTTTTTCTGGTGTAAAAAAATACATGGATGATATATTGAAAAAAGCAACAAAAGATGGCTATGTGGAAACTATTTTTGGACGTCGACGTTATATACCAGAATTACAATCAAACAATTTTCAACTCAGATCTGCTGGTGAGAGAATGGCCGTAAATATGCCAGTACAAGGAACGGCCGCTGATATTATGAAATTGGCCATGATTGCTGTAAGCAAAAAAATCAATATCAAAAAATATGAAAACAAAGTAAGACTGTGTTTACAGGTTCACGATGAGTTGGTGTTGGAAGTGGTAGATAATTTGAAAGATGAGGTTGCTAAGTTGGTAAAACAAGAAATGCAAAATGTAGCAAAACTAGAAGTACCTCTCAATGTAGAGGTTGCTATTGGTCATAGTTGGGGTGGTTTGAAATAAACGTGGAATTAAAATAGTTTAATTTGAAATAATAAAAAAGTTAGACATTCATAGAATATATAATATTGTTCCATTGTCCCCATTGTCTCATTGTGGTTTTCATTATGTCAGTATGACAATGGAACAATAGGGCAATGAAACAATCATAAATTTACTTGCAAAAAATAAAAAACGTTTAATTTAAAAAAAGTTATGTTACTCTTCCTCTACGGTAAAGACACCTTTCGTAGCAAACAACAATTGAAAAAAATGGTGGAAAAATTTAAAGTGGATAGAGATCCACAAGGTTACAATGTTGTAGAGCTAGAAGCTTCACAAGAGACTAGTGGAAATATTATGTCTCAGATTTTAACCACACCTTTTTTGGCTGAGAAAAAAATGATTGTGATAAAAAATTTGTTGAATGAAAGTAATCATAAAGATTTTCTTCCAGAAATTTTGTTACGCATTGAAGAGAATAGGTTACCAGAAAATAATATTATTATCTTTTGGGAAAGTAATGATACTTTCAAAACCAAAAATGCTAAAATGCTTTTTGAAAAATTAAAAAAAGAAAAATTTACCCAAAATTTTGGGGAACTAAAAGGTCTTGATTTATTTTCTTGGATAAAAAATGAAATAGCTACTCGTGGTGGTAAGATTGATTTGAAAGCTCTCAATTTTTTGGTACAAAATTTTGGTAGTGATATGTGGTCACTTTCTAATATTGTTGATCAGTTACTTTCTTATACTTCAGAGGAAATAAGTTTGGCAAATACTCAAAAATTTCTTGGTGAAAAAGTAGATGATAATATCTTTAATCTGATAGACTTCATAGTTGGCAAACAAAAAGATAAAGTTTTCAAAATGATTCGTAAACAATATGAAAAAGGTGAAGATGCTCAATTTATTTTTGCCATGCTTTTGCGTCAGTTTCGTATTTTGCTTGAGCTTAGAGAAATTTATGAAAAGCAAGATAATATGCATAGTGCTGATTTGGCTAAGATACTCGGTCTACATCCCTTTGTGGTTACCAAATCAATGTCCTTTGTAAAACGCTATACCCTAACTCAGATAAAAGATATATATTTGAAACTTTTGGAAATGGACAAAAAAACAAAAACCGGCCAGGGTGGCCAGTCTTTCTTATTGGATGTTTTTGTAGGTACGATATAATCCTGAGCTGAGAATACAGCGAGGGATCTTTCTTAAGTTGAGTATTTTTAAATAACTGAATAAAGAAAACAAAATTTCTTTATTTTTTTTCTACCAATTTACTGTAACATTCTAGAGCGTGTTCTACAATTTCTTGTTCTGATTTATTTTTTAATATTTCTTGCATTGGGCGCATGACTTGTCTAATATAAGATAATTTTTCTATTTCTTCTTTATTTAAATATTCTTCTATTTTGTCTGAAGAAATTATTCTTGACGTAGAATCTAAGTCTGATTTTTGATCCAAAAGTTCTTTTGTTCTAATAAGTTTTGAAATTTCACTGGCTTTGTCAGCTTTTTTGCGACTTTCTTTGAATAAATTTTCTTTTTCAGACATTTCAGGAGTTACAACGGTATAGCCAACACTGATAGATTGTGTTGTACCGTCTTCCCTTTTTGTTTTTGTTTCTATTTTTTTGGTTATTCTATCTACAATAGCTTTTATTTCATCTTGTTTTGATTCTGGAATTGATATCAATATACCAAATTCATCGCCACTAAATCTAATGCCAACATCTTCTGATTTTATGGCATTGTAAATATTTGTCCCAATTTGTGTAAGTAATCTATCGCCTGCTAGATGACCAAAAGTATCGTTTGTTGCTTTGAAACCGTCTAAATCAAAATTTATTAATACTACAACTTTTTTTGTTTCTTTTATATCTTCAATTCTTCTCAAGAATTCTTGTTCAGCTCCATATCTATTCAATAATTCTGGAGTCAAACTTTCTTTTCTTTCTTTTAAAATACCTTCGGTCATCATTCTTATTTCTGCTAATAATTCTGTGGTTATCTGTGATCTGTATTCATTTGTTATTTTTTTCTTTTTCCAACCAGCACTTTTCATTGATCTTCTATATTTTTCCAAAAATAAATCCCACATTTTTTTGGTGTCTTTTTCTGTCCAGCCTTCTTTTTGTAGATTTTCAAAATAAGAATCTATTTTATTTTTTATTTCTTTTGTATCGGTATTTTCTCCTTGAAAAATTATTTCTCTTGGTTGTGGTGCTTCTTCCATATAAATTTTTTTTGATAAAATAAAAATCCTGACTTATTAGTCAGGATTTATTGTATATGTTATTTTATTTTTTAGCAACTTTTTTTATTATTTTTTCCTTTATTGTTTTATTTTCTATTTTTGGAGTTGCTACTTTTTTGGATAATCTAGACAAATAACGTGAGGCAGCATTTTTTTTCAAAATACCTTTTTTTACAGCTTTACCCAAAGTTTTTTGTGCTAAACGGATTTTTTCAGTTAAATCTTTTTCACCAGTTGCAACAGCTTTGCGAGCGCTTTTTAGGGCATCTTTATAAACTTTTTTGACAATTTTGTTGGCAGCTTCACGTTTTTTTGCTTGACGTAATGCTTTTTTGGCATTTTGTAAGATTGGCATAATTTTTTTAAAATATTTTTTTAAGCAGTACAATTTTTTAGGTAGAACAATCCTAAACTGTTTATGTACTATTGAGAGCGTGCTTAGTATAGGTTATTTGTATTTTTTTGTCAAGGCTAAGCTGTTTTTAAATATTTTTTTGATAGGTCATCTTGACAATTTGAGATTTTTTGTATATACTCTTACGCATGTCTTTACCCTAGTTTAGGAGAGGAAGGGTATTGACTAAGCCGTCAATAAAGGAAACCACACATCATGGGAAGAAGTAATATGTCAGTGTCCGATCGAATCAACGAGATGTCTGATGAGCAGGCCAAGTGTCTGCTCACCAATCTCCAGCGCGGGAGGATTCCGCCGTACGACCTCCATGTGCACACGACTGCGTACAACATCCAGGGGTATGATATCGACACCACTCGTGTCAGCCCCGACAACGAGAAGGCGCGTCGTGCCTATAAGGCACTCGGTTTGGAGAAGGTGCGTGAAATCGCGCGTACCATTCTTCGCCACCCGGCTTTCGGCGCTTCGGTGCTGTGTGCCATGATGGATGGCTACAAAGTCGTCATCATCGTGGAGAAATCACAGCTGGTGAACAGTCATCATCAGTTTCTAAACTGAAAAGGAGGAAGAGAAGCGGGCGTTTCACCCTCGGGTGTTCGCTCGCGTCTCGAAAATCAAAAAACCACTCGAATCATGCGATGAGTCTCATAATTATGGGAAATATCGCAGGGAGGACGAGTGGTTTTTTGTTATGATTTATTTTTTATTATAATAATGTAGTATATCAAGAATGTTTTATAAATAAATTATTCTATTTCCAATCTTGGTTTATCTAATAATTCTGGCTCAATACTTTTTTCTCCATCAGTAATTCTAACGACATCTTTGTCAATTTTACCTAATTCTTTGTAGGCAGTGTTGTAGTGATTGACGGTTGTCGTCATACTGATACCAAGTTTTTTCATGAATTCATCATAAGCAGTAAGGTGTTTGCCTAGTTGTTCAACATTTTTTCTTATTTGTTTGGCGCCCTCTTCAATCTTCATGGCACGAAGACCTTGAAGTACTGTTTGCAAGTATGCTGCAAAAGTTGTAGGTGATACAATAATTACCTTTTTCTCATTGAAAGCATAATCAATCAGGTTGCGAGTATTTACTTTCACCGCCCCGACTTCATTGACAAGTAAATCATAATATATGGCCTCAGATGGGATAAACATAAAAGCGAATTCTAGTGTTCCTTCTTTGGTTTTGATGTATTTGCTTGTTTCATCAATACGTTTTTTCAAATCATTTTTGAAATCTACTTCTAGTTTTTTTCGTACATTCTCATCCTCTTCATGTAGAAGTCTTTGATAATTGTCCAGAGAAAATTTGGCATCCACAGGGATAGTTCCTTCTTTGGTGATGATAAGAGCATCCACAATATCCCCATCATCAAATTTGTGTTGGAATTCATAAGCTCCAGGTGGTAACATATTTTCTATTACCAGTTGCAAACCAGCTTCACCAAGATTACCACGTTGTTTTTGATGCTTCAAAACTTTTTCTAGGTTAGATAGTTGTTCTGAAAAACCAATGACTTGTTGATTGGTTTTGTCTAGACTAGTAAGTTTCTCGGTAATATCAGCAATCATTTTGTTGCTTTGGCTAGATATTCCTTGGATTATCTTACTATTTTGTCCGAATTGTTCTTGCAATGTTTTGTTAATGACATTTTGAGTATCGCCCATGCTTTTGTTTGTTTCATTCATCTTTTGATCTAAGGTCTTATTCAACTCCTGCATCTGTTGTTGTAACAACATAAACATATTTTGTTCTCCCCCTTCTGTTTTTTTTAATTCTTGTATTTTTTTGTAAAGAAAAAATAAAATAGCAAGAGTAGCTATAAGTAATAATGCTAGTATGGCAAGTATTGCAGTTTGCATAATTTAATATTGAAAAGATTATTTAGTTAGGTCAAGGTATGACTACAGACAACAGTTGACGGACTACAGATCATAAGACTGTCGACCGTAAGCTGTAGACTATTATATACTCATTTGCTTTTGCTGAAAAAAAAGGATACAATTGCTATCGCAATAATACCAAAGACTCCTATTAGTATAGCTAACATATCAAAATAGTTTAGTGATTGCAATAATGGCTATAAAAGCCCAGAAAACATTTAAAACCGATGTGGGATAGTCTTTTTTACTAGCAGAATAATATATCAAAGCCAAAGCGCCGGTAATGTTCATTAGTTGATAGAGTATAGTATCTACAGCTATTATATCAAAATTTATAAACATAAAGGCTAATAAGATAACAATAGCTCCGTACCAGCCAACGATTGGATGTAAAAGATGTTTCATAGATTATTTTGAATTAAGTATGCCTGTATTATATCATATATGTAAAGTATTTGGAATTTGGATTTTGTAATTTGGTTTTTTAGTACAAGTCCCCGTAGTTCAGTGGATAGAATTGGGGTTTCCTAAACCTTAGACACATGTTCAACTCATGTCGGGGACACAATCATTTATGTGCGTTTGTATAGAGTAGTATATACAAACAA
The DNA here is from genome assembly GCA_001871435.1 of Candidatus Magasanikbacteria bacterium CG1_02_32_51. Classification (GTDB taxonomy): domain Bacteria; phylum Patescibacteriota; class Patescibacteriia; order Magasanikbacterales; family UBA922; genus UBA1557. The sequence goes on along the minus strand of MNVC01000017.1, from coordinate 348 downwards.
GCTATATTTGACTTGACAAAAGTTATTTTTTGTGCTATAATATATACTATAATAATGATTTATATAAAGAAAAGTCAATAAATTTAGGTGTAAGAAAGTAAAGCGTTGTTTACAATTCATTAGGATAAAAATAGTTAATAAGTTGCTCTAAAGGTGTGAGATTATTTAGACCTTTATGAGGTTTGACAGTATTATACCAGTTAATAAATCTAATAAGTTCTGTCTTTCTATGAGCTCTACTATTAAACTTAGTTTTATTATGCCACATCTCCATTAGAGTTCTAATAACACGTTCAGCTTTACCGTTGGTATAAGGATGTTTAACCTTAGTAAACCTTTGTTCAATCT